>DAOVAN010000029.1 GCA_030671005.1 Caldifarciminota bacterium | reverse complement strand
GTACCATATTTGCCTTTTCTTCATGCAACGTCCACGGCCTGTGGCAAAATTCACACGAGTTGAGGGTCGAATAGAGGTCTCTGGACCCGTTGGCTCTTATGAAAAGCGGTAAGTAATGACGTGCGACCATATAGGATTCTTCACGAAGAATGCCGAGAAACTGGTGGAATTCTACACCGGCGTACTTGAATTTGTGGTTACGCAGGAAAGCGTACTAACCGGCTCAATCGTCAATGCGATCTTTGGTTTGGAAAACGATTGTCGGTTTGTTAAGCTAGTCAAGGGCGATTTCATGCTTGAGCTTTTCGAACCCCTCTCCCCTGACATTCGTAAAGGAATTTCGAAGGTTGCAGGGCTCAATCACTGGGGTTACTGTGTAGACAACCGTGAAGACTTTGTGAAGAGTCTAAGAACGAAAAATGTGCCGGTGATCGAAATCAAGAGAAATGGTCGTTCAGTCTATTTCATGACCGATCCTGATGAAAATCGAATCGAAATCCGGGATTGCCACACCTGATTTTTGTATAGCCACAAGGAGGTAATTAATGGTGAAAATTGGCGACAAGGCATCTCATTTTACGTTGAAAGACCACAACAAGCACGATGTGATACTCTCTGACCTGAAGGGTAAGAAAGTGCTCCTCTCTTTCCATCCCCTGGCCTGGACAAAGATATGTGCCGAGCAAATGAAATCACTAGAGGCGAATTTCCAGCAATTCGAAGACTCGAACACCGTTGCCCTGGGCATGAGTATTGACACGGTCCCTTCAAAGAACGCTTGGGCAAAGACGCTGGGTGTTGAGAAAACCAAATTACTTTCCGATTTCTGGCCTCATGGTGGAGTGGCGAAGAATTATGGTCTGTTTCGGGAAAAGGATGGATTTTCTGAACGGGCAAATGTGATCATCGATGAAGATCAGAAAGTGGTTTTTGTCAAGGTTTATGAAATCAGTCAATTGCCAGACATAAATGAAATATTGGATTCTTTGAAGAAATAGAAAGGAGCATGTACAATGAACGAAGACGCAAAAACAAAGCTCGATATTCTTTTGATGGAAGCAATGAATGCTGAGGTCGAGGCCAAGAAATTCTACACTGAAGCGGCCGAGAAAGCATCCAGTAATGCAGGCAGAAGTCTATTCAGAGAACTCGCCGACTTTGAGGTAGGGCATTACGAGCGGCTAAAGAAAATCATCGAATCCCGTAACAAAGGACTGAAGATCGAGAGTCCCACACCGACCGAGGAAATACCCGTAAAAGCAGAGGTTGAGGGTGAGTTTGAACCGAACAAAGATGAAATCGTGAAAGTCCTTGGCATTGGGATTGAAGCAGAGAAGAAAGCACAAGCCAAATATCGCGAGATAGCCAAGATGTTCGACGACGAGGAGGCAAAGAGCCTGTTCAACAACATGGCTGAAGAAGAAAGGAAACATCAAACAATACTCGAAAACCAATTCTACTCTATGTCAAACACTGGCAAGATCATCTGGGGTGACTAGACGGAGAGATAATGGATGTAAAACAAGCCATCGAAGAGCGAAGAGCTTACCGATCACTCGTGCCGGTCGAGATCACGGACGAGCTCATCAATGACTTGGCCGGGAGCGCACAGCTATTCTGCTCGTGTTTCAATAATCAACCCTGGCGCTATGTCTTCGTGTACGACAAGGACGTTCTCGAGGGCATGCGCGATGCGCTCTCTTCAGGTAATGAGTGGGCACGTTCCGCCTCAATGATCATCGCCGTATTCAGCAAGCCAGAGCTCGACTGTCAGATAAGAGAAAGGAAATACTATCTGTTTGACACTGGGATGGCAACGGCCTCGCTGATTCTACGGGCAACCGAACTAGGCCTCGTTGCTCACCCGATAGCCGGATTCAGCCCGAAGAAAACGAGGGAAATCTTAAGTCTACCTCCAGACGTGGAAGTAATCACCCTGGTCATAGTCGGCAAGCACGCCGATTCGACCAGCCCGGCCCTCTCCGAAAAGCAAATCGCGGCCGAAAAAGAACGGCCCGAAAGGATTCCCTTGTCCGAGTTCGTCTTCAGGAACAAATACAAGGAACAACGTGAATAAGGGGGTGAAACCTAATCGACTGATCAAGGAAAAGAGCCCTTACCTCCTCCAGCACGCCCATAACCCTGTAGACTGGTACCCCTGGGGCGAAGAAGCTTTCCAAAAAGCAATAGAAGAAAACAAACTCATCTTCTTATCCATTGGATATTCAACGTGCCACTGGTGCCATGTGATGGAGAAGGAATCATTCGAAGACACCAATGTCGCTCAGCTGATGAACAAGACTTTAGTTTCAATCAAAGTGGACCGTGAGGAAAGACCCGATATTGACAGCTACTACATGTCAGTCTGCCAAATGCTAATCGGAAGCGGTGGCTGGCCGCTCACAATCATCATGAGCCCCGACAAAATGCCCTTTTTTGCGGCAACCTACCTTCCCAGAGAGACCAGGTTTGGCCGTCCCGGGTTACTCGAACTGATACCTCAAATCGATAACATCTGGCAAACCCGCAAGGAGGAGATCATTAATTCGGCCAACAGGCTTTCTGAACTGCTAAGAAATGCGACGCAGGCAAAAAGAAGTGGAGAGCTCGACAAGGAAATCCTGACTACCGCCTTCAGTCAACTCATTGGTATCTACGACGAAACAGCAGGCGGATTCGGGAACACACCCAAATTTCCGACTACCCATAATCTTTCCTTCCTGTTGAGATACCACAGCAGTACTGGTAACGGGAAAGCTCTCTCAATGGTCGAACATACCCTCAGGTCAATGCGCATGGGAGGCATTTACGACCACATCGGGTTTGGTTTCCATCGCTATTCCACCGACGCCATGTGGCGTGTGCCCCATTTTGAGAAGATGTTGTATGACCAGGCTCTCTCACTGGTTGCCTACACCGAAGCATTTCAAATCACAAAAAACTCTGCGTACCGTGCTACGGCTGAAGAGATCATCAAGTACGTGGTCAGAAACATGACATCGGACCGAGGTGTGTTCTACAGCGCTGAAGATGCCGATAGTGAAGGTGAAGAAGGCAAGTACTACGTGTGGACCGATAACGAAATCGCAGAAGTCCTGGAGCCAGCTGAAGCTAGAATCATCAGAAAGACATTTAACATATCCCAGGAAGGTAACTACGAGAATGAATCAACGCGGAGCAGAACTGGTAGTAACATTCTCTACATGACAAAATCTCTAGAAGACCTGAGCAGTGAATTGGGCATCTCGCTCAGTGAACTGACGACATATCTCACAAAAGCAAAGAAGAAGATGTTCGAACACCGAAATAGAAGGGTCTGTCCGCTCAAGGACAAAAAGATCTTATGTGACTGGAACGGCATGATGATCGCCGCTCTATCAAAGGCCGGTCGTGTATTGGACAATACCGAATACATAAAGGCAGCAGAGAGAGCTGCCGATTTCATACTCACAAAAATGCGCACTCCAGCGGGTGGAGTATACCACCGATTCATTGATGGCGAACCGGCTGTCCCAGGTTTTTTGGATGACTACGCATTTCTTGTCTGGGGATTGACAGAGTTGTACGAGGCTACCCTGGAAGAGAAGTATCTGGCCACTGCATTGGATATGAATGAACAAACCATCAAAATCTTCTGGGATCATGACGGCGGCGCATTCTATTTCACGCCCGAAAAGAGTGACTTCCCTTTACGTAAGAAAGAAATACACGATGGAGCGATCCCTTCGGGTAATGGTGTGGCGATGCTAAACCTCATACGGCTCGCCCGGCTGACTGGACGACATGACTTAGAGGACATGGCGCTCAGAGTCTCTAACTACTTTGCCGATCAAATCAAAATGAACCCACTCAGCCATGTGCAGACACTAATCGCCCTTGGTGCTGCGGTCTGGCCGTCGCTCGAGGTCGTGGTATCAGGCGACCCCGGTGATCCAACCACAACCGAAATGTTGAGAGTCATCAACACCGCCAGCCTACTGGATCTGAACGTTATCCTGCGTTACACTGTCAATTCGTCCGTAATAACCACCCTCGCGCCCTTTACCGAGAATCTACTACCCACTGGCGATAAAACGACGGTCTATATCTGCGTAAGTCATGAATGTAAAATGCCTATTACAGACACCACAATGCTGACGCGGCAGCTTACAGAGTTTAGGGAAAAACAGGCCGGAGGCTAAACCGCACCGCATGCAAACTGGTCTAATTAGGTGATACACAGAAGGAGGTACAATGGCAGTGTTAGACGATAAGGTGAAAGAAGAGGTTAAGGACATGTTAAAAGATTTGAAAGAATCCGTGAAGTTGGTCGTATTCACCCAAGACTCGCTTATCTCAACGCCCGGACATGAGTGTGAGACCTGCAGAGAGAACCGCCTGCTCATGGAGGAAGTCGCGGCACTCTCTGACAAAATAAGCGTTGAGGTCTATGATTTTGCGAAAGACAAAGAAAGCGTAGAAGAGTACAAGATTGACAGAATCCCGGCCACGGTGGTACAAGGCGAGAAGGATTCGGGTATCAGAATCTACGGTATGCCTGCTGGATACGAGTTCCCCACTCTGCTCAACGCAATCAAACTGGTCTCCGCAGTAGACTCAGGGTTGTCCAATGAGTCAAAGGAAAAAGTCAAAGATCTTTCTAAACCGATACACATCCAGGTCTTCGTCACGCTGACTTGTCCATATTGCGCCTCGGCGGCAACCTTGGCTCACAAGCTCGCGTACGAGAGCAATCAGATAAAGGCCGACGTTGTAAACGCACAAGAATTTCCACAACTTGCTCAACGCTATAATGTTTTCGCCGTGCCCAAGACCGTTGTCAATGAAACCGTTCAGTTCGAAGGCGTCCTGCCCGAACAAGGATTCCTCGAAAAAGCGCTGGAAACTCAAAAATAAGGAGAATGATTCAAATGGAATCGAAGAGAGTTGATGATGAAATCAGAATCGCCGAGAACCTGCAGAAAATTAAGAATCGGCTTCTTGTGTTCTCGGGCAAGGGCGGCGTCGGCAAGAGCACGGTAGCCGCAAATCTCGGTTTGGCTCTGAGTGAAAGAAAACTCAGAGTCGGTCTTGTGGACGTCGACATACACGGACCGAATCTGGCAAAGATGCTTGGTGCGGAAGGTAAGAAGCTCGAACCCTCTGAGGACAATAAGATCATCCCGGCCAGAATCACTAAGAATCTCTCACTTGTTTCTGTATCATTCTTCCTACAGGAAACGGACAATCCCATTATCTGGCGTGGGCCCCTGAAGATGAAACTCATTCAGCAGTTCCTCGGTGATGTGACGTGGGGTGACCTCGATTGGTTGATCATCGACTCTCCCCCGGGCACTGGTGATGAACCACTGTCAATTGCCCAGCTCATCCCCGCGACGGGTGCGATAATCGTCACGACTCCGCAAGAAGTAGCTTTGATGGATTCACGCAAAGCAGTGAACTTTGCCCGGGTACTGAAACTGCGGGTCTACGGCATAATCGAAAACATGAGTGGCCTGGTATGTCCACACTGTACAAAAACGATCGATATTTTTAAGAAGGGTGGTGGCGAGAGGACCGCAAGAGAAATGGGTGTACCCTTCTTGGGTAAAATACCGATGGAACCAGGCATAGTCGAATTGGCTGATGAGGGCAAACCCTTCATCACCCACAGCCCCGACTCCGCGGCGGCTGAGGCTTTCAATAGAATTGTTGAAGAAGTCATCACGCTGAGTCGTCGGTCTGACGAATAATCGAGATCGCAATAGACATATCTGATTCAATCGAGCCTAACCATTGTGTATCAAATTGATGTAGTATATCCGCAGAAAAGAAATATTCTTCAAAAACAAACTACTCGTCTTGACAAGATGGTTGCAGCTGCTATAATAAAACGAAAGGAACAAACGTATACATCAAAGGCATGAAAAGATTACTCGTTATATCGAATCGGCTACCATTCACTATCACAAGAAGAGAAAGCAAAATACAGCTCAACCCGAGTGTCGGAGGTCTTGCTACTGGACTCAGTTCTTTATCCAAAACATACCATAACATATGGATCGGTTGGCCGGGTATTGCAGTAGAGCGCGTAAAAGAAAAGAAAACAAGAATAAAGCGCCGACTAAAGCGTGAAAACTGCTATCCCATATTCATAAAGCAACATGACTTAGAGCATTACTACTATGGTTTCTGTAATCGAACGATTTGGCCTTTGTTTCACTACTTCACCCAGTATTCAACTTACAGTAGAAGTAACTGGGATGCATATATCAGGGTCAATGAAATTTTCTGCAGGGAAATCGCTCGAATCACGAAGCCGGAAGACATCATTTGGATACACGACTATCATCTAATGATCCTACCGCAACTCCTAAGGAATAGGCTACCCGAAGCCACAATCGGCTTCTTCTTACACATCCCGTTCCCTTCATCTGAGGTGTTTCGCATACTCCCGCCGCGCAAGGACATCGTCGAAGGGCTTCTCGGATCTGATCTCATAGGATTTCACACATATGATTACGCATATCATTTCATTCAAACCGTAAGACGCTTGCTCGGACATGAATCCAGTATGGGACAAATCATCGTCAACAACCGAATAGTAAGAGTCGATGCGTTTCCCATGGGCATTGATTACGAAAAGTTCCACCGCTCCACCGAGGACCTCTCAGTCCAAAGAGAAATAAAGAAAATCAAAAAACGTGTGGGTGAGCGAAAAATAATCATTTCGATCGATCGGCTGGATTACACCAAAGGGATACCGCAAAGACTCGAGGCTTTTGACTGTTTTCTTGACCATAATCCACAGTATCGAGAGAAGGTCACAATGATTCTTGTTGCAGTACCATCACGGACTGGTGTGGAACACTATGCACAGTTGAAAAGAGAAGTCGATGAACTCATTAGCAGGATCAATGGTAAATATGGCACAATAGGATGGATACCCATATGGTATTTGTATCGTTTCTTGCCTTTCAAGAGCTTAGTACCGCTATATGAAATAGGCGATATTGCACTGATCACGCCCATAAGGGATGGTATGAATCTCATTGCGAAAGAGTATCTCGCGACGAAAAAAGAAAGAAAGGGTGTACTCATCCTAAGCGAAATGGCAGGTGCATCTAAGGTTTTGGGTGAAGCAATAATAGTGAACCCGAACAACAAGGATGAGATCGCTGACGCCATCAAGCAGGCACTTTCAATGTCTGAAAAAAAGCAAATAAAACTGAACCAAGTCATGCAGAGACGCTTGAAGCGGTACAATGTAGAACGCTGGGCGCATGATTTCACGGACAACTTGATACGTACAAAGAAGTTGCAAAGCGAGATGGTAAAGAAGAACCTGAAACCCGAAGCAGAGAAACGGTTGCTGCGGGATTATGCAAAAAGCAGAAAACGCCTGTTACTGCTCGACTATGATGGTACACTCGTCCCTTTTGCAGGCGAACCCGCCGACGCAATACCAGACAAAACGATAATAAGGATACTTAGACGCCTTGCCGCAGATCCCAAGAACGAAATTGTAATAATAAGCGGACGAGGCCGTCAAATACTTGACAAGTGGTTTGGCAGAATCGACGTCTGTCTTATCGCAGAACACGGCGTATGGATAAAAGAAGTAAAAGGAACCTGGGAAATGCTCACGCCGCTCAAACGCGAATGGAAGAGACAAATCCGGCCAATCATGGAATTATATGTGGATCGAACGCCTGGATCACGTATTGAGGAAAAAGATTTCTCAATCGTTTGGCATTACCGCCAAGCCGAACAGCGACTGGCCATAATCAGGGCAAGCGAACTGAAAGAAAGGCTTATGGATATCACTGCACCACTCAATCTCAACATACTCGAAGGCAGCAAGATAATCGAGGTCAAGAATATCGGTATTAACAAAGGCGTCGCCGCCGAGAAATGTGCGAAGAGAGCGAATCGGGACTTCATACTTGCAGTAGGAGATGACTGGACAGATGAAGACACTTTTTCAGCACTACCTGAATGGGCATACACAATAAAAGTGGGAGTTGCTGTAACCAAAGCACGGTACACTACACCCTCACCCAATGATATTAGGAAATTATTGAAGGATATGGCGAGCTTGTAGTCTACGAACGAACAGTCATCACCTCACACCCAATTACGCTCAAGAGACGCAAGACTAACCTCCGCAAACAAAATACGAGTGCTTCAAGCTTTGAGTATATTCCTAACAAAAATCTCGAAAAAGCAGAAATATGGCGTATAATGCTTGACAAATCCTCGTTTCGGAGTAATTTATTAATAACGGTTCCACCTTATGAAGCGAATGACGACAAGCTAAAAGGATGAGATGAAGAGAAGTCTGAATGATTACAGAGAAATAGTCGGCGATGATGCGATCGGCGAAATTTACCGCCGCGCAAGAAAACTATACGGCAAAACAGTTGTGCACGTCAATTCTACCTACTACGGCGGCGGCGTAGCTGAAATACTGGGCAGCATCGTGCCTCTGATGAATGATGTAGGTATCGCCGCTGGTTGGCGCATGCTCCGTGGTACCCCCGATTTCTTCAACATCACTAAGAAATTCCACAACGCCCTGCAAGGAAACTCGGTTAATCTCACCGACATCAAGAAAAAACTGTACTGTCAGGCTAACGAAGATTTCTCTACTTATTCACATATAACGCACGATTGCGTCATCATACATGATCCCCAACCCTTGCCCTTGATCCAATTCTATCAACGCAAACAGCCCTGGGTATGGCGGGTACACATCGATCTAACGAATCCTAATTCGAAGCTTTGGGAATTCCTCAAAAGCTTTGTCCTGAAATACGATGTCATAATAATCTCGAGCGAAGAATACAAATTAAAGAACATGCCGGTCGAACAACGTATCATACATCCGGCGATCGACCCACTCTCCCCAAAGAACATGACGATCTCAGAGAAGGATATCGCAAAGTATTTGAAAAAATTCAACATCCCCACTGACAAACCAATCATCACGCAGATTTCTAGGTTTGATAGATTCAAAGACCAGGAAGGACTGATAGACATCTTCCGGCTTGTGAAACAAGAAGTCGATTGTCGCTTGGTTTTGTGTGGTAGCATGGCTGTTGATGACCCGGAGTCGCAGCAGTACTATGAACGTACCAAGCGCAAGGCAAACAACTTCGTCAAGGACCAAGACGTAATTCTCATTACGAGTGAAAACAATATACTCGTCAATGCACTACAGCGCATCTCTACTGTAGTGGTTCAGAAATCACTACGCGAAGGTTTCGGACTCACGGTGACCGAGGCATTGTTGAAAAAGAAACCAGTTGTTGCCTCCAAAGTGGGTGGCATCACCCTGCAAATCGTCGACGGTGAAACTGGCTTTCTCGTTGAACCAAACGACAAGGAAGGGTTCGCCAAAAGAATCATCGAAATCATGACTAATCCTTCGCTGGCCAAGACACTCGGCGAAAACGCAAGCGACGATGTGAAGAAGAGGTTTCTCATCACAAGGTTGCTAGGTGACTATCTTGACCTCTTGCAGGACTTGATCACTTAAACAGAGTCGTACCCAACAATAATGAAGCTAGTTGCACTGACCGATATCCACGGACGGATCGATTTCCCCCAAGAGGCAGTTGCGCAAATACAGCATGCAGATCTCGTGCTGGTTGCTGGTGATATCACGAATTTTGGGGGTTACAATGATGCCAGTAAAGTAATAGACCAACTGGCAAAATGGAATAGTAATATCTATGCAGTACCCGGCAACTGTGACCGGGCTGGGGTTGAAGATATGCTAACTGCCCGCAACATGAACCTTCACGCCACGATGAAGAGAGTACGCGATGTTATGTTTCTTGGTATCGGTGGCTGCAATAAGACTCCTTTCCGTACGCCACGAGAATACAGTGAAAAAGACTTGAGAGATTTCTCAAGACAATTCTCAAAATCACCAGATATACGCCATCACGTAATGGTCAGCCACGCACCTCCCTACAAGACAAGATTAGACAAGGTATTTTTCGGCTTCCATGTCGGGAGTAAGGCGATTCGCCAATTCATTGAATCTTTTCAACCCGATCTTGTAGTATGTGGTCACATCCACGAAGCACGTGGTTTCGATTACGTCGGGAAGACTCTGGTGATCAACCCAGGGCAGTTCCCGAAACACTATGCCGTCATACAAATCAATGCTGCAATCGAATACGAGCTACGATGACCTCTGCGGTGCGTCGCTGTCCTACCCGGTGTGTCTATAAATTTGCGTGTTAACGATGTTGGGCGGTTGTTTCTTCTTTACAAGAACAGCAAGGATATTATCCGCAACCATCAACGCCATTTTCGTTCTTGCTTCGGTCGATGCTGAACCGATGTGAGGAACGAGTATCACATTCGTCATCCCCAGTAGTTCCGGCTCGACGCGCGGTTCACTTTCATAAACATCCAACGCAACACCGGCGATCTGTTTATTGTTGATTGCCTTCACCAGGGCTATTTCATCGACGATCGGACCACGTGCCGCGTTAATCAAGTAACTAGTGTTTTTCATTAAATTGAATTCCTCGGATGAAAAAAGGTGGTGCGTTTGCTCAGTCAGCGGTGCGTGAATAGATACGAAATCAGCTTCGCTGAGTAGTTCCTTGAACGATCGGAACTGAACATCGTGTTCTTTCTCGACACTGTCAGACAATCTACGGGCATCATGATATACTATCCTCATACCAAAACCACGTGCCCGTCTGGCAACTGCTTTTCCAATCCTTCCAAAACCCACAAGACCGAGTATTTTACCATGCACGTCGGCACCGAGCATCAGTTCAGGCGCCCATCCTTCAAACCGTCCGTCACGCAGAAAAAGGTTGGCTTCCACGATCCGTCGGGCAATAGCAATCAACAAGCCAAATGTGAAATCAGCCGTCGTCTCGGTCAGCACATCGGGTGTGTTCGTCACCGCGATGCCTTTCTTCGTCGCTTCAGCCAGATCTATATTATTAAAGCCAACCGCATAGTTGGCGATGATTTTCAAACGGGGCGCGCTGCCGATCACTTCAGCATCAATTGTGTCAGTCAGGAGGCAGATCAACCCATCCTTATCTGTGATCCTCTTTTTGATCTCCTCATGAAACATGACTCCATCGATCGGATTGACTTCTAAATCTACATGTTCGGTAAGCGCGTCAATTCCTGGCCTGGGCAAATTACGGGTCAGCAAGACCTTGGGTTTCATCGCCATGTACTATTTAAGTGATTTCATGAGTCAATTCAATGAGTACGGGATCCTACCTATTTCTGTATCTGCCACAATTCAGCTATAGGCATACGCAGTATTCTACGAGCAGCCCTTTCTAGATCTTCCGCAGTAAAACAGATATCCCTTGCTCGTTCCGTAATCGTGCATCTGAGGACCCTCTCCCCCGCTTTAACATTAATCATGATGAGCTCTCCAGCAACATCGCTCACTCGAATGTTTCCCTTGCCTAGTGTTGCGAATGTAGAACACTGCAAACCATCAAGGAGGCATGTGTATGGCTTTTGCTTTCTCAATTTTGCGGTGATATACAACCCCATAATTCCCTTTGGTTTTAGCTGTTTGGTGAGAAACTTGCCCAGTCGATATCCGAGTGCGAGGAAAGGACCATCGTGACCATGAAAACGGACTGTTTCACGGTAGTCTAAATTCTTCGGTCGTCTGAATCGCATAGGATATTATAAGGACAGTGAAAGAGGTGTCAACGCATAAATCTTCGCCCTCTACTATTGATTTTCGGGGCTTTTTTGTATATAATAGAGAAAATTATGGATGAAATTACTGAAAAAACGATTATCGACGAGCTATTGGCCGAGTATCCGGTATTATCTAAGACCTTTATTCAATTCGGATTACCCTGTCTTGTGTGCGGTGAGCCCTTTTGGGGCACGATCGAAGAATTGGCTGGACAGCATGATGCCGACGTCAAAGAACTAGTTAACAAACTAAATGAAAAGAAGCGAAAAATTGATGTTAAATCATAAATATTGTCCCGTTTGTAAAAGTAGTTTGTCAAATAAGAGAGTAGAGAATATCACTCGTCGTGTTTGTCCAAAATGTGGCTGGGTTTACTATGCCAACCCCTTGCCGAGTGGTGTTGCCTTTGTCTATCACGAAGGGCATATACTTCTCATAAAACGCGGTGTCGCACCCCGTAAGGGTAGCTGGGCCCTGCCTTCAGGTTTTGTTGAACCCAATGAATCACCCGAAGAAACTGCATTACGTGAATTAAGAGAAGAAACAGGCATAAGAGGAGTGCTGAAAGGACTGATTGATGTATACACAGAGCCCACGAAATTGTACGGTCATGTGATCCTGATAGCGTATGATGTCGAATATATTGGTGGTAAGCCACGGGCAAGCACCGATGCTATTGACGCCGAATTTTTCCCCGTTAATAAACTACCCAAGATTCCATTCGCTGGGCATCGCGCCATTATCAGAGATGGAATAGCCAGACACGCAGCAATGGATGCTCGTATTACGGTATTGAAATCAAAGATAACCAAGGCGAAGATAACCCATACGCGACTCTTTTACAAAGGAAGTATGGGCATTGATAGTAAAGTGATGCAAGCGGTCAACCTTTTATCCAGTGAGAAGGTTCAGGTTTTGAACTATGACAATGGTGAAAGGCTCGAGACCTATACCATAGAAGAGAAAGCAGGATCAGGAAGAATCGTTTTGTATGGCCCGGCATCGAGAAAAGGTGAGGTTGGCCAGAGACTCTGTATTCTTGCATACGCAAGCATGAGTTATAATGAAGCTAAAAACAACAAGCCACTAATTGTAACCCTCGATTCAAAGAACAGAATAAAACATCGCTAGTGGTTAAACCTCCCAGAAAAAAAAGCTCCTCGAAATACACATACGGACCAGTACCTTCTAGACGGCTTGGGCATTCCCTCGGTATTGATATAATACCCCACAAGAATTGCAGTTTTGACTGTATCTACTGTCAGCTGGGCAAGACGATAAATAAAACAGTCGTGCGTGAGGAGTACGCACCTGTGGAGCCGATACTGGACGAAGTAAGAACGGTATTGAAGAGCAAAGTGCAAATCGATTACTTGACATTCTCTGGCTCGGGTGAACCAACGTTGCACAAACGTATAGGATATCTCATTAACGAGCTGAAGAAAACCACGGAAATTCCTATTGCCGTTCTCACCAACGGTTCATTACTGTATATGCCTGACGTACGAAACGACCTGCGAAATGCGGACGTGGTAGTACCGACGCTGTGCACCGCGGATCAGAAAGTTTTTCAGAAAATACACCGCAACCATGCTAGCCTGGACATACATAAAATAATAGAGGGATACATAGAATTCAGAATGATCTATAAGGGCAAGATCTGGCTCGAAGTAATGCTCATCAAAGGTATCAACGACGGAACCGACCAGATCAATGAGTTGAAAATAGTAATCGACAGAATAATCCCGGATAAAATCCATCTCAATACTGTTGTCCGTCCACCAAGCGAGGAATACGCTCATCCTGTATCACAGGAGACCTTACAGAATATTAGAAGGATCTTGGGTGAGAAGTGCGAGATTGTCGTAGATTTCAAACCGAAGACAATAGCCGCAGAGTACACGGATCAACTGAATGGAATCGCTGCGATAATTGCAAGGCGACCTATCACCATCGATGATTTGGCGAAAATAACTGGTTTACACAAAAATGAAATTCTAAAATACATTCAAGTGCTCTTGAAGAAAGACGTAATAGAAAAATCAAGACATGATCAAAAGGAATATTATCGAACACTAAGGGGGTCTGATGATTGAACCCAAAGATCTGGACAAGGATGGTCTTTTGGATTTATTAAGGGACGCGGCAAAGAATTGGTTAGCCCACGATGGCTTATGGTTCCAAGCAGTGGAACAGAAATTCGGGATGGAGGCCGCGATCGAACTCGACGGCCAGGCATGGCAAAAGTTCACTCAAATCGAAGCCCAGCGTATCATGAAAAGGCTAAACATGAAGCCGGGCGGAGGAATTCCGGCGCTCATCCAGGCTCTACAATTCCGGCTCTACGCATACATCAACAAACAAGCGATCATCGAATCTTCAGACAAGCACTGTATTTTTAGAATGGAGAATTGCCGGGTTCAAGACGCAAGGAAGAGAAAGAATCTTCCCGATTTCCCCTGCAAGCCGGTCGGCATCCTCGAATATACCTATTTTGCGAAAACCATTGATCCACGCATTGAGACACGTTGCATTGCCTGTCCACCCGACCCCCACCCTGACGAATACTACTGTTCCTGGGAATTCAAGATCAAATAGAACGGAACATACTACTGAGGTTATGGTGCTGAGTTCACCAGAACCTCTTGACGACCA
>DAOVAN010000028.1 GCA_030671005.1 Caldifarciminota bacterium | reverse complement strand
TGCGCATTCGTCAACCTGTCCGATGAAAAAATCACATCATCAATGTTCTCCACCCTTATAACATCCCTGATATTATCGATCGTCGCCAGAACTTCATTTCCATCAATCTCTTTGCCTACATTCTTCGCGGCGAAATCGACGAATCCGCAGATTTCATAATGCATGTCGGGCCTTGCCCGCAACTTGTTCAGTATCCTCTTGCCTTCTGTACCAGCACCGATTATTATCACTCGGCGTAGTCTGGAAAGCGGTCCTTTCTTCGACCCTGGACCGGCCAGCCTGTAGACAACACGCCATATACTCGTAAAAACAATAATGAGCATGAACGAAATCAGCACAACGATGCGTGAATAGGCAAATTGCTTGAAGAAATATGTGAAAGTCGAATTGACTAGGAGACCGAAGATGCCACCCCACAAAACAGGTTTCAGATGATAGCTTTCTTTCCTCTGATATGCACGGAATAGATAAATGCTGATGATCCAGACGAGCAGATAAATGGGCAAGACGATTCTGAACCGTTCGATTGGATAATGAGGAAACCGTATTCTTATCGCAATCAGAAGACTCGCGAGGATGATAGGGAAATCAATCAGCGGTGGCGCCAGATTTTTGATGGTCTGCCAGAGAAACGCCATAATCGCGCGCGTGTAGATACCAAGCGTCAGCAATACCCGGAGCATAAACGAATAGCGTCCACCAAAATGCTTCCGTATGAAGATGAGCATGGTCGAGTAGAAATTCGTAATCGAAGAGAACTCACTCCTCTTGGTGCTCTCGCCCTTGTAGTGTATGGCTTTTGTTTGGGGCGTGTATATTGCTTTCCAACCCGCTTTCTTGATTCTATAGCTGAGATCAATATCCTCACCATACATGAAATATTCCTCATCAAAGTAACCTACCTGTTCAAGTGCTTTTTTCCGGAGCATCATCAAAGAACCCGAAAGCACATCCACCTCAGTTTCCACATCTGGATCAAGGTAGGTAAGATTGTATTGACCAAAAAGACGGCTTTTCGGGAAAATTCTACTCAACCCGACGATTCTTGAAAAGGCAACCCAAGGCGTTGGGAAACTCCGCCGGCTGTTTATCTGATAGGAGCCGTCAGGATTGAGCAACTTGCACCCAATAGCGCCAATTCGAGGGTTCTCATCGAGGCGTTTCTTCAAGATGAGCAGGGTATCTTCCTGAATCAATGTGTCGGGATTGAGTATCATTATGTATTCACCCTGCGCTTTTCTCAACGCCTGGTTATTTGCGGTTGAGAAACCCACGTTCTGACTATTCTCGATCAATTCTACATAAGGAAAACGTTTCTTGACCATTGCCTGGCTACCGTCGACCGATGCATTATCGACAACGAATATCTCAATATTCAAATCGCCACGTGCACGTTCAATAGCAATTAGACATTGTTCCAGGAAAGCCTTGACATTGTAGTTGACGATAACAACCGATAGGTCTTTTTTCATCGGCGAATTATAGGGTAATCCAAAACAAAGTCAATGATATAGCATGGATTCACGATATTGTGTAGAGATAGATTCTGTCCTCCGGCGAAAAATCGACCAATTCCCAATCATCGAATCTCCAGATGTATGACACAACACGCGTGCCCGGCTTGAGTTCACGTGATAATTTGCCTTTCAGTCGATTGTTCGTCGGCCCATACAAAAAAAGAATCACCACTGTTGCATCGGTGATATTGTGTTTGAAAAAATTACCGAATCGTATCCTTATCTTTCTCGATTGCCCTGACAACAGTGTGATGAACCACGCAAACAAAAACCTGAAAGGATCAATCTCTATACCAACCGCGCGGGCGCCGAATTTCCGCGCTGCGGTAAGCAGAATTCTACCATCACCACATCCCAAGTCGTAAACGACATCACTGCTCTTCACATTCGCAATGGCAAGCATCTTGTAGACTTTGTCCATTGGCGCCGGGTCATAACCAGCACCCATGAAAAGCGTCCAGTATTTCCACGCTACGTATAGTATAAAGATAAGACCAATGATTATCAAAAATTCCATTTGCCTTATTGATTCAAAATGAGGCGCTACTTCTTCAGATGGCGATCAACGAAACCCAAGATGAATTCCAGTCTCTTCTCGCGTCTGCGGGGTGAACCGTGCCTGGACAAGCCGTGGGGCTCACCGGGGAAACGAACCATCTCCACATCACGCCTCAACAATTTGAGAGCCGTGAAGAGCTCTTCGGCTTGTCCGATCGGACAGCGATGATCCTGTTCGCTATGAATGATGAGGAGCGGCGTTTTCATTCTCTTCACGTATTTCAACGGCGACATATCCCAATAGAATTGAAGATTCCTCTTATCCCACCAATTGCCTTTGAATTGCTTTGGTATACCAAAACCAAAATCCGAGGAGAGAAAAGAGAACATGTTCACAACACTGCGCATGGTAACCGCCGCCTTGAAGACATCCGTGTGCCCGATAATCCAATTGGTCATGAATCCACCATAACTGCCCCCCATCACGGCCATCCTCTTTTTATCGATGTACCCACGCTTAGTCAGTAATCGCAAGGCTTTCATTATGTCCTTTGTGTCCGGAATGCCCCATTTGTTGTGTAACTCCCGGCCAAATCTCTCTCCGTAGCCAATACTGCCATGGGGATTTGAATAGAAGACGATGTATCCTTTCGCGGCGAGAACCTGAAACTCGTGAAACAAGGAATTACCGTATGCAGCGTTTGGACCACCGTGGATTTGAACGATGAGCGGATACCTTTTTTTCCTCTTGAAATTGGGTGGTTTCAATAGCCAACCATGAATTTCATCCCCCTTATAACCCTTCCATCTTACCTCTTCGGGTTTGGCAAGCCGACGGGTCTTCAGGTAGTTCTTGTCTAAGTGCGTCAGCTGCTTACAATCTCCTTCTTTCAACAAATGCAAATTACCCGGACTAGTCACATTTGCTATCGCGAGAGCGAATGTGCTCTTTCCGTCATGGTCAAGGGCATATATCCTTTCATTCGTCCCCAGAATTTTCGAAACTTTTCTCTGCTTGATGTCGATCCTATAGAGACTGACATCTCCACCATCGGCTGATATATCATAGAGGCACTTGCCGTCAGCAGAGAATATGGGGCGCGACCACGCATAGTGCCCCAGGTCATCGATCGCTAGAGCTTCAAATGTCTGGTCGAATGATTTGGTTATGTTCACTGCCCTACCACCTCGGACCGGAACCATCCACATGTATATATTACGCCAACCAACCCACTCTTCAGGATACAACCTGCCGCGATACGCAATGTATTTGCCATCGGGAGAAAAAACCGGTGCCCACTTTGGCCCGGCCGGCGTTTTCAACCTTCTCTCTTTTCCACCGTTGATGCTGATGATGTATAGATCAGGATACTGCAATCGCTCCTCGAAGTTCTTATTCCGGTTTGAGCCAAACACCACATATTTGCCATCGGGCGACACATCGGGCAACTCGTCGCCATTTCTGCCGAAGGTCAGCTGTTTCATCTTACCCGACCCAGCATTGACCTTCCAGATATGCTGCTTCTCCTCAGGCAGCATGCCCCTGCCATCTAGTTTGTACCACATGTTCTTCATGTGGTAGTACAAGGGGGGCTTGCCTTTTTCTGGAACCCGCTCCTTGTCTTCTTTCTTAACAGTGAATTCGCACACGATATGCTTGCTGCCCGGGGTCCAGTCATAGTGCCCGAAGAATCCCTTCGCTTTTGTGATCGCATATGCCTCACCACCATCAGCGGGAATAGCCCAAAGATTCTGCTCGTCTTTTTCGGTCAACACAAAGGAGATGAGTTTTCCATTAGGCGACCATTTGGGAAGCTTTATGTCTTTGTTCCCCCTGACAAAATGCCGGGCTCTTCCATCTTCACTTACTACATACAGGTTTGAGAAGTACTTGTTCTTCTTCTTATCCATCCATTCCACCGTGTAAGCCACCTTCTGGCCATCAGGGGAAAGTGAGATCTCCCTCAAGAACTTTATTCTGTATAAATCATCAATGCTAACATATTTTCTCTTCATGATCGCCCCTTTCCTTTCACACTCAAGAACCTCCAAAGAAATTTTCTGGCTGGATGATGTGCCCATTGCAGGAGCTCATAGGCCGTGTCCAGGTTTGGATTCATGGCAATCGCCTTCTTGACATAGTATATTGCGCGCTCATAATCCTTTTTCCTCCTGTAACACTCTGCAAGGCCATAAAGGGTGAGCGGATTGTCAGGAACAATGGTCAACGATGTCTGCAAGTGCTCAAATGCTCTTTCATCATAATTAGCCAACATGTAGGCAAGCCCGATTCGCTGATGCAGAAAAGCATCTTTTGGGTCAGGAGAGAGTGCTTTTAGAAAACAGAAGAACGCTCCCATTCTCCCTATCCCTCTGTACGGTCTGAATATCTTTTGGAAGATGCCTAGTTTGATCATTACAAGAACCTCGCCTCGAAAAAGCCAGAGCATGGCTGCTTCATCTTTCTCCACCGGAATATTGATGATTTTCTTGGCATGCTCAATCCTTTTCGCATGCGCCAGCGCGAAAGCCTTCGCAAAGATCATCAACATAGAATCACCGAACAGTCCGAGACCCTTATCTGCCCAATAGACAGCAGCATCAGAGCGGCCAATGTCAACCAGTATTCTAATCTGTCCGACCCACGCTCCTATTTGCTTCTGGTCGGCACGCAAGACTCGAGCGTAACACTTCAAGCCATCGAGGTAGAAACCATGAAAATAATTTTCCTGTGCCTTAAGGAGCAATTCCTTAACATCAATTTTCCTTATTACTTCGTGTCCGGAGTCAGCCGCACGGGTGCGATCGTATTCCAGTTCACCAAGCAGTAAATCACCGAATGATTTATCTCCATGGTCAGGCAGATCCACCCTGGAGAAGAGACTGATGTTCATTTACCAATTAGTGAGAATTCTGGTAAGCAGTCTTTCGGCAGTCTTCCTGACTGCCTCTCTTATCCCCTGTTCTTCATCAGTGTCGTACAACGCCCAGTCCGACACATCTCCCTCCCAGAAAACTTCATTTCTCAGTTTATCGACACAACGTACCGAGTATCTGATCGTGATTTTGTATTCAAGAATTGTCTGGTCTGAGGTATACGTGTGGGGATCCTTTGAATAACCTGACACACTACCCTCCAGAACAAGATCTGCAGTACCCTCGTCAACGATACGTAAATTCGAGCCGCTGCGAAAGGCATCAGTAACCGCATTCGTCGCCATTTCATCAAGGCCCGGTTTTAGGGTCCGGTTTTCGAAGAACTTGATGTGAATTCTCTGCATATGATCAGGCAGCAGAGAGCGCGTCGAATAACCACAGCAGGATAGCATGAACAACCCAAACGCCGTTAAGAGAAATACCATGCACCGGTACAATCTCTGCGAAGCGATTTCATGGTATCCTTGCCTTATTAAATATCTATCTTGTTTCACTCTTCGATCTGCTTTAGTCTGATATTGGCTTCGGCACCAATCGGATGCTCAATGCCTCTCTCTTTTATGATTCTCTTGTAGACATCCCGGGCGCTGGCTATTTCATCCAGAAGTTCCAGTACGATTCCAGTTTTGTATTCTGCAGTTGGCGCCCACATCTCGTCATCAGGATGCGAGTCGAGCACTTTCTGATAGCTGTACAGGGCACGAGCAAAATCACCCTTGCCTAGATATGCCTCACCCAGCCAGTAGTAGTATCTTGGGTCTGACTCAAGCCTTGAAGCGATCAGAATATTCTCGATTGATTCCTTTATCTTACCGCCACGTAGCAGTGCATAACCTATGTCGAAGCGCACACCTGCCTCTTCTTCTTTATCTACAAATGTCAGCAACTCCCAGCCCGTAGTCGTCACCATTGACCAGCTACCCGCCTTCTTGTAGCTTATCAGTTGGTTTCGAAGCGCGTCGAGTTTCAGCCCATCATCCTCGCTCGCCAGCCCGTAGTAATAGGCTGCCGAGTCGTAGCTTTCTTGAAGGTAATTCAACGTGGCAATTTTGAATAGAGCATCATGGGTATGCGCGCCTCCACGAAAATGAGCCACGTAGAACATAAACCTCTGCTGTGCTACATCCATTTCGTTATTCAAGAAAGAAACGAGTGCCCAATTGTAATAGATACCACCGTGCAAATCACCCGACACGTGCTGGATGATCGAATCATAGTAGACTGTCGCCAAATCATACTTCTTTTCGCTAATCAGGTACTCGCCATGCACGTTGAGTAATTCAAAATCTGGTGCGTCAAAAAATGAATTGTGAAGCGAGTCAGCCAATCCACCTTCACCACAACGGGCCAGGCTTCGCACATAGATACGTAGTAGACTTGTATCACCCTCTAAATCATCAAAGTCGACCGAGCATATTTCCTGGAACGATTCTGTTTTGTACCGCTCCAGCATAAAACCACTCAGCGCTTTGTGATAAAGTGTCGAGTCCGTAGTCTGGTCCATGACCCGGCGGTACAGATCTGTTGCGTCATAATCTAATGCCCTGAGACACTCGGCCAGCACGTACAGCGAAATAGGACCATGGTAATCGGAGAGAATGATGTGGTTTGCCGCGGACCGGAAATCACGATTAGTGTAGTATTGAAATCCAAGTATTTTACGTACGTAACGGTGCGTATTATGATATTTTAGATATGGTGAAATTACCCTACTCGCCTCATCATAACTACTACGCCTCAGCAACAACTGGCAGTACATCGAATCCAAGGAAAAGTTGTTTCGGTATTGCCGCCTCAGTCGATCCAGTAGCAAAAGAGTGTCAGCTGCTTCGAGAATCAGCGAATCAAAGGCAAGGTCCTCAGGTAGTTCCTTGGACACCGTATCAATATCACATACCCAGAGATACAGCCGGATCTCTTCTTCATCCTCGGGCACGATCTTCGTGCCTGAACCGAGTCCAGCGGCTGCCTGGAGAAGCTCTGCCTTCCTGTCAAAACCTTGCACACGCCTCAACTCCTGTATATACCACCCTATGTTATCATGATCGAAGAGCAGCACCATCTTGGCATACCTGTACAAACCACCATCTGGCAAATCTCTGTCAGCCATATCACGAAAGACGATGAAGGCACTTACTGTATCACCCATTAACAGGTAGTTTTCGATCAAATAGAGATCTCGGGTAGCCCCTTTCATGCTCTTGAGTACCTTTTCCCGTTCGTCATAATCATCAATCATCAGTGCACGTAGAACCTTGATCGTATCACTCTGTTCACACAGTGAAAAAGCATAATCGGCTGATACCAGTGCGCCCTGTCCCATCAAACCATGTCCCAGTGATTCCATGATTGAATAGTCGCTAACCAGGTAGTCATATTCCCTCAAATATTCGGCGGCAATTAGATAAGACTGTCTCTCAATAAGCCGCTGTGTCAGAAGAGTGAAAATTTCCTGTGCCCGCGGCTCATGTCCGTAGCCATCAAGAAACCGGACAGCCCAGGAAAAGAAAGAAACAAATTCACCCCTGAAGTCGTGGATTTTCGCCAGGTAGTAATAGGCATCGGCGAAATATTGGAGGTTGTCGGCATCACTGAGCATGTTTTCAAAATACATCCTGGCGACGACGTAGTCACCACGTTCATATGCATCTGTTGCCCGCTCATGATCTGTCCGCTCGGCAGTGAAAGCCACCGAGAGCAGAATACAGCATGCAATCAAAACCTTTGACCGCAAGATTTCGCTACCTCCCATGGAGCCGGGTTTCCTCTACCAAGACCCGTTCAAACTTATCAGCCGCACGGTCCCAAGAGAATTGACTAGCCCATTTCCTGGCGGCCACAGAAAACTGGCGCCATTTGGGGCTGTCCTCCAATAGTTCGACAATACGCGCGGCCAATGCGTCTATGTTACCATATTCATAGAGAAAACCGGTCTTATCATGAACTACGACTTCACGCAGCCCGGGCGAATCGGCACAGACCACGGGCGAACCACACGATTGTGCCTCAATCGCCGTGAGGCCCCAACCCTCTTTGATCGACGGCTGAACAATCACGCGCGCCGTCTCGTAAACGCGGTACTTCTCGGCCTCGGACACGAAACCAGGAAAATCGATACCAACACGCAGACTCTTCGCCAATGACTTCAAGTGGTCCAACGCATCACCATCGCCAACAATCATCGCCCTGATCCTCTTCTGCTTGGCTACGGATACTACGGCTTGCACAAAATGGTCGATCGACTTATATGCTTTGACCCGGCCAACATATGCTACGAGATTTTCTTCTCGCTTTCTGTGCCCTGCATATCGCCTTACCGGGATACCGCTGTGTACTACATAAATCTTATTTCTGATTCCGATTTCCCTCAGATCCTTTGCCGTGCTGTTCGATATCGCAACGAAATTCATACGGGGGTAAAGAAAACCGATGAGCCTTTCGGTGATAAAAACGTAGCTGGCAAAAAGAAAATTCGTCTCACGATATATCGTGCCTCGAAAAAGATGCATCAGGGTAGGCAAGATTCTCTTGCGGGTGAAGGCAGTAGAATAGAACGGAATCTTATTGAGATCATCGATGATGATATCAATCTTTCGATGTCGTAACAGGGCGCGCATGGCAAACGGTGCAAAAAAGTTAAAGGTATTACGGCTCCCGATCCGGAAAATCTCAAATCCGTCAATCGAGTCATGTCGACGCTGCCCCTTTGCCCTACTGCAGAGGAGCATGACCTTATGTCCCTTCTTGATCAATCGAGAGAAAATTTCATAAAGGTATACTTCAGCACCACCGGCATACGGATTTTCCCAATCCTGCCAGTTGATGACCAGGATGTTCATATCTAAATACTACACTTTGGCGCGCCAATAATTGAAAAGGTCCTCTACGGTCTTCTCAATCTTGATCTTGGGCGACCAGCCGGTGATCTTTGAAAACTTGCTTCCGTTACCCAGCAGCACGGGTATGTCAACCTTCCTGATTTTCGCTTGGTTGACTCTCAAGTCGAAGCTCTTTCTCGACAGCTTTGCAAAGATATCAACCAATTCAGATATCGTGTAACCCGGACTGCCCGATATATTATAGATCTCACCAGGGACACACTTTTCGAGAGCCAGTTTGTAGGCAGCTACGATATCCCCAATATTGAGAAACTCCCTCTTTGCTTCGATGTTACCCAACTCGATTAAAGGTGCCCTCTTGCCTTTTTCAATCTCACTGATCTGCTTAGCGACGGTCGGCAAGACAAATGTATCGGCCTGACCCGGTCCGGTGTGCGTAAATGGTCTCAGTATTATGCAGTCCAATCCATCAGTCTGATAGTCGGCGCAGATCAACTCCGCCGCATACTTGCTTATCGCATAAGGATTTTTCAACACAATGGGAGCATCTTCCAACAGATTTTCGCCGCCCCCGTAGACCTCGCATGTGGATACGAAGAAAAATCGTATCTTCTCGCCCAGGGACCTGGCTGCTTCCAAAAGGTTTGCGGTGCCCACCACATTGGTGCGGTAAGCTATCGGGCGATCGCGAAAAGATTTCGCGACCGAACTGATAGCCGCGAGATGAAAGACCACGTCTGGTTCATACTGCTTGAGCACCTCGATGGTATGATCCAAATTCAGAATATCCAAGGGAACGTACTGGCCCTTCCGGGGGGTCAGTTGCGGCAAACAAGTCGCCACCAAATCAATATTCGATTCCTCAAGGACCTTTATCAGATGAGAGCCGACAAAACCCTCACTACCGGTCACAAGAATTTTCTTCATTTTATGACCGCGCGCCAGAAATCCATCATGTCCTTCAATGTTTTGTCAAAAGGAATCTCCGGCTTCCAACCTGTATCCTTCCGGAATTTCTCGGCTGACCCGGTCAGCAACTCAACGTCAGATGGTCTCATGCGCGTTGGATCTTTTTCGATTTTCACATCGACCTTCGCGAGCTCGAGCAGTTTGGCCAGCAAATCTTTTATCTTGATTCCTGTGCCTGACGCAATATTGTATACCTCACCAGGGGTTCCATTCTGCAAAGCAAGAGCATAGGCACGAACAACATCCCTGACATCCGAAAAGTCACGGACCGCATCCAGATTTCCGACGTGGAGGACTGGCTCGCGCTTACCGCATTCTATTTCGATCAACTGTTTGGCAAAGTTAGAAGTCACAAAAACATCACCGCGCCTCGGCCCGGTATGGTTGAAGGCCCTGGTTCGGACTATTCGCATACCGTAGCTCTTAAAATACTGGTAGCCTAACAGATCCTGGGCAACCTTACTTACCGCATATGGGCTCAAGGGACGAAGTGGATTACTTTCGGTTATCGGCAATTCATCGGGATGTACCAGACCATATTCCTCACTGGAACCGGCAATATGTATCATCGGATCCAGCTTCAACCCACGCACCCCTTCAAAGAGGTTCAGTTCACCAATGATATTGGTCTGTATTGTCTCCTGTGGAACACGCCACGAAAATAGAACATAACTCTGTGCTGCAAGGTGAAAAATATGATCGGGCTTTGACGCTTCAAGAACGGCCTTCATGGCAAAGGCGTCTCTGATATCACACTCCAAGAGTCTTACTTTACCCTCGATATGACGAATATTCTCCCGGTTTGACCGCCACTTGATGGTTCCGAAGACTTCATGATTACCCTGTGCCAGAAAGTAGTCAGCAAGATGGCTTCCTGCGAAACCAGATATGCCAGTAATGAGTATTCTCATAATGACTCCTTATAGTTGCACAAAAAAGGGAAGATACCCCGTCGGATCTACTGGTTCATTCCGAAACCTTACTTCATAATGGAGATGCGGTGATGTAGACCTCCCGGTTGAACCTACTGTCCCTATGATCTGTCCACCGCTAATTCTGCTACCATCAAAAACCTCGATGGAATTCAAGTGACCGTAGAACGTTGAATAGTTCTTATTATGTTCAACCACGATATAGTTACCATATAACGAATCCCATCCCGTACCATTCACGATGCCGGAGGCGGCAACAACCACCGGCGAGAATTGTGGAGCAGCGATATCAATACCGTAATGCCCGGGACCAAACTGCCTGGATACCTTACCCATGGTAGGCAGAAGCGAAGGAATATTCTCCTGAATCTCTTTTAGCACTTCGATCTCGGTGTAGTTTGGACTGATCTCCGTTATGCTGGGCTCGACGACTTCCGGCGTTTTTTCGATGCCCAACATGACTTTTATCTTTCTATTGTCTGCCTCAGCAATGCGTAAATCCTCACGTATCTCTTCAATCTTCGCAAACTCCTGTTCTAATCGGGCATTACGCCTTCTCAACATGTCTACTTCCATCGCTTTAACTGAAACGCTCGTGTAGTTCAACGCAGCAACGACTGCGGTGATTGTGATTACTATCACTAATATTGAAATAAAAATAATACTCTTTTTCGTAAGGAAATAGTGCTTTGAACTAGTCGAGTCGTCCGATGTGATTACTATGGAATAACCCTTCTTCATTACCTAGCTCAAGCCTTTCTCGCAAACATATGTTAGTAGTTTAATGGTACCCTTAACATCATTCATGTCACACACTTCGTTCGTCGAATGTATATATCTCGTGGGTATTGATAACACCCCGCTCATGACGCCTTCTCTTACCAGCTGAATAATCGCGGCATCGGTTGTTCCCATCTCCAGTATTTCCAATTGATAAGGTATTTTCAGGGTTTTTGCATACTTAACCAATTTGTCTTTGATCATCGGGTTCGCGATAAACCAACTGTCTTTTACCTTTATCGCTGTTCCCTTACCAAGCGCAACCTCCATTTTATGAGCCTCTGGCGTATCACCGGTATCAGTAACATCCACGGCAAGCGCATAATTTGGTGCAATAGCAAAGGCACCGGTGCGTGCACCACGCAGGCCAACCTCTTCCTGCACCGAGAATACAAAATAGAGATCATGCTTCCTATTCTTCACTTTCTTCGCAGCTTCTATCAAGCAATAGCAACCAATCCGATCATCCAGTGCTTTCGATGATATTCGGGTATCACTGATGTGTATGGCCTGTTGATAAAAAGATGCAATGTCTCCGATCTGCACCATCTGTTGCGCCTCTTTCCTATTTCCGGCACCGATATCTATATACATTTTATCTAACTTGGGTTTTTCCGGTGTTTTCAATGACCCCTCGTCCCGGTCAAAACCAATTACGCCAATCGTCCCGTTCTCAAAAACCACTCTTTGATGAAGAATTCGTCCCGGGAAAATACCACCTACATTCGTAAATCTCAAGAATCCCTTCTTATCGATGTAAGTAACAATCAAACCTATTTCGTCCATATGCGCGCACAACATTATCTTCTCACCGGTCTTGGCGTTCTGCGCAGGCCGGCGTGCGATCAGATTGCCCAGCCGATCCGTATGAATCTTCGGACAATGCTTCTTTAGCTCCTTTTGGATAAGTTTACGCACACCATGCTCCCGACCTGCTGGACCATAGGCATTGCAGAGTTCCTCGATCAAGCCCATAATTTTTCCTTTCTTATAATTTTTTTGATACTGTAATCGATCAGTTTGACGGCTGACGTAATGTCCTTTTTCGATACAATCGCAAGCGGCGAATGAATGTAGCGTGCAGCAATACTCACCACCGCTGTCCTCACGCCGGCCCGTATCAAGTGCATAGCGCCTGCATCAGTACCGCCGATCATCGGTTTCTTCATCTGGTACGGGATCCGCCTTTCGTCAGCTGTGTCCCTCAACAATCCCACAATCTTCTCATCACAAATGACTGAACGATCAGCGACCGTTATGATCGGCCCTTTTCCAATCACTGGATACTGCGCTACATCCTTATCAGTAGGCCACTCACCCGACGCTGTCGTATCAACGGCCAGTGCAACATCAGGGTTCACACGATAGGCGGCGATACGAGCACCCCTCAGCCCTACTTCCTCCTGTACAGTGAACGCATAGTAAAGAGGTAAGTCGGATTTCATGATTAGTTGAAGCAGAATGTAACAACCTATTCGGTCATCAAACGCCTTGCCCCTGATGAAATCTCCGTTATCATGGAATTGCGTGTCAAAAGTGGCATAGTCTCCAACCTGGACGAGCTTGCTCGCCGCGTCCTTCGAAGACACGCCAATGTCAATAAACAGATCCTTCAAATCTGGCATCTTTTTCATCTCTTCCTTCTTGGCCAAGTGTATTGGTTTGTGCCCAATCACCCCAGACACTTCATCCTCACCAATGGAGACTCTCTTAGCCATGAGTACGCCCGTCATCATTCCTATCGCATGGAATCTGAGGAGACCGCTCTTCTCGATACCCGTTATCATAAAACCCACTTCATCCATGTGTGCAGCGAGCAGTATTCTCGGCTTCTTCTGCTTGCCTTTCCGGACGATCAGATTACCATAAGGGTCCTCAACTAATTCGGCGACATGTTTCCCAATCTTATCTCTCAAGTATTCCCTGACCCTACCTTCATCTCCACTAACACCCATTAATTCACTTAGCGCTTTTAGCATGGATAAATTATAGTTAATAACCTATTATTGTCAACATGGTGAGAGCTCTGCAAGATTTTCTTTCTTAAGAAGATCTCCGTGTCATCTATTGACTTCCTGATGGACAATGAGTATATTTTGTCGAGGGTAAAATGACTATATTACTGTGTGTTACTATCATCTTTGGCTATGTTTATGAGGACAGCGATAGCTTGCTTGTCGACAATGATACGCTCACCATATGCGGCAGCCATCAATATGCCCTAAAAGTTCATCTCAAGAACCATGCAAGGCTCTTTGTGCGCGCAGCGACCCTGGCGCCGGATTCAATGGGTTGGCTCATTCTGAACGCGCCTTGCATTGTAATGACTGATTCGTCATCAATAGACGGCTCGGAAAGAGGTCACAGGGGCGGTTATATGAACAGTCATCCCTGGGGCTACGGACCGGGTGGTGGCGGTGCCGGCGGTGTCAACGGCGGTGCTGGAGGTGGCGGTGCATACGGAGGCGACGGTGGCGCTGGTGGTGACTACAGTGGCGGTGGCGGTGGCATTGCGTACGGTGATTCTGCAGATACGCTCATTGAGATGGGTTCGGGCGGTGGTGCCGGACGTTTGAGCGTCGTAATAAGCAGCGGCGGCATTGGCGGTGCCATGGTATGTCTACGTGGACAGCGAATAAGCATCGACACATCACATATTGAAGTCCATGGTCAAAATGGGGAACCTGGGTCTGCTGGTTTGGAAGCGAGCGGCGGCGGTGCTGGTGGTGGCATCATGCTCTGGGCCGATACGGTCATGTTACAGCACGTTCACATCAATGCTCATGGCGGCAACGGCGGTGATGCAGCCCTTGGTGGTGGTGGTGGTGCTGGTGGCGGCCGTATCAAAATATTCTTCTCTTCGCTCATCGATACATCAGA
>DAOVAN010000110.1 GCA_030671005.1 Caldifarciminota bacterium | reverse complement strand
AAAAGGAGGAGTGATGTTAAAATATGCTATTGTGCTTTGTTCGTTGCTTGTGATTCTGCCTTTTGCTCAGAATGTCGATTCATTGATCGATCATGCAAACGAATTGTATGAAACAAGGCATTTGGAGGGGATGAATCTTTATGAGAGTGCTTCGATTCTTGAGGGCATTGTCGAAAATGATCCCAAGAATGTCAGAGCCCTGTATGAGCTATCAAAGGTGTGCTACCAGCTGGGTGATAGGGCAGAGGATAAGGGTGATAAGATTGATTACTACGAAAAAGGTAGAGATCTTGGAAGCAAAGCTGCCGAACTCGATGACGAATCGCCTGATGCTCATTTTTGGTATATGGTCAATGTTGGGAGAATAGGACAGACCAAGGGCGTCTTGAATTCACTGTTTTTAGTGCCCACGGTCAAGAGTGAGATAGCAAAGGTTTTGGAACTTGACCCGCAACACACTGGTGCCCTCAATGCGCATGCAATGCTTTACTACGAACTCCCTGGAATTCTGGGTGGCAATCTGAACAAATCGATAGAGTCTTTGGATAAAGGTATTGCCCTCGATTCCAACTACGCGCTGCTACACGTAGATATGGCTAAGGTATACATGAAAAAGAAGGACTATGAAAAGGCTCGATGGTACTTGAACAAGGTGCTGGAAATCGAAACTCCAACCTATGAGGCCGACTACGTGCTTGATGATAAACCAGAGGCGCTCGAACTGCTAGCCGAAATTGAAAACCGATAACCGACTACCGATGACAGATAACCGATAGCAGATATCAGATAACAGTTATCTGGTATCGGGTATCAGGTATCCACCATATGTCAAATAAGCTTGTAGACAAGTTGACTGTTCTGTTTCGTCTTGAGAAAGGTAACCGAATAAGGAATTACGGTTACTTCGAAGGTATCCTGAGTATCGTAATCAATGTAATACTCTTCGTTTTTAAGTTTGCATTTGGTCTAATGCTGCGAAGCGTTTCACTGCTCGCCGAATCATTTCATACTCTGTCCGATGTAGTGACTTCTTCGATTGTGATATTAGGATTCAAGGTTTCTTCGAAGCCACCCGATGAAAAACACCCATTTGGACACGGCCGGGCAGAGCGTGTCTTCTCAATCGTGATTGCTCTGATACTGATAGTCGTAGGCATTGAATTCTTCATTAACTCTTTTAGACGGTTCCTCAACCCAGTGCCTATATCAGGTAATATTATGGTCATTCTTGTGCTGATTCTATCGATTGGAGCCAAGGAACTACTGGCGAATATTTCCTTCAATCTCGGCGAGCGGATCAATTCGGCATCTTTAAGAGCTGATGCATGGCACCACCGCACCGATTCGATTGCTACTGCATTGGTTGTTCTGGGCTTTGTCCTTTTTCGTTTCGGGCTGTATCGAGTCGATGGTATAATCGGCATGGCGGTTTCCGTACTGATCGCATTCACTGGTATTTCAATCATCAGAAAAGCGGGAAGTTTTCTCGTGGGTGAAGCACCCGATTCTGTACTCGTCAACAAAATAAGGAATACGGCGTCGGGTTTTGATGGTATCGATGACGTGCATCATATTCATGTACACGATTATGCCGGACAATTAGAGGTTACGATTCATGTGCGCCTCAAAGGTGACACACATCTGGCAGATGCTCATCATAGAGCATCTGAGGTTGAGCGGGCAGTAAAGAAGTGTGTGCCTGGTGCCGAAGTAACGGTGCATGTTGAGCCCATTAGTAGCGATGAATAAGCGAAGTGATTTGCCTTCAGATCTGGTCATACGGGAATTCCGTATTGAAGACTACGACATTCTGCTCAGCCTGTGGAACGAAGCAAAGTTACCACACAAACCCGCAGGGCGGGACAAGAAAGAGGAAATTTGCCGTGAGATAGAGCAAACGAACGCGGTTTTCCTGGTAGCCGAAAAGGAGGGTGTGCTGATCGGTTCTGCATTTGGCACGCATGATGGAAGAAAGGGTTGGATAAACCGGGTAGCGGTTTCGCCAAAGTGGCGCAGGAGAGGTATCGCCGCACATTTGGTGAATGAGGTAGAGCATCGTCTCAATGGCATGGGAATTGAAATTGTTGCGTGTCTCATTGAGGATTGGAATGAAGAATCAATGAAATTCTTCGAGAGAATTGGCTACAAGCGTCACAATGACATCTTTTATTTTTCAAAGAGGAGGAGCCCGGATACATGAGAAGAATCGGCATTGTAGGAGGGTTGGGTCCTGAGGCGACCATTGATTACTATCGCATGATTATTGATGCTTACCGTGGACATAGCAAAGGTGATGCTCCCGAGATCGTAATCTACAGTATGAACATGAGCGATTTCCCGGATATCAATCAGCGGGACAAAGTGATAGCATGGTTTGCTAATGCTTGTGAGGCGCTGCATAAAGCAGGGGCCGACTTTGCAGTCATTGCTGCTAATACACCGCATATTGTATATGATGATTTGAAGCGAATTTCCCCGATACCGCTATTGAGTATTGTCGAGGAAACATGTCGAGCAGCGAAGAACCTTAAGCTAAAGAGAGTGGGTCTTATGGGTACCAAGGTGACCATGAGCAGCGATTTTTACATACGGATTTTTTCGCGTGATAGTATTACAGTGGTGGTGCCGACAGCACAGGAACAGGATTACATAAACGATAAGCTCTTTGCAGAGATCATGTACAACAAGATAGTCGATACAACTCGCCAAGGTTTACTGAAGATAGCAAAAAGAATGATCGATGATGACGGCATAGAAGGACTTATTCTTGGTTGCACCGAGTTGCCACTCATACTCACCAAGGATGAGTTCGGTATTCCATTTCTCAATACTACAAGGATACACGTCGACAGTGTGGTACGTTATTGCATGAGCGGTGAATAGAAATATCACGAATTCATACAAAATATGATTCTGTCATTGAACGAGCAGGATATTGAACTGAAACCCACTAAAATTGTGGCCGCGGCAAGGAATTACCAGGCACATGCCGAAGAGATGAAAGCGGAATCGCCTAGAGAGCCAAAGTTTTTTCTCAAACCACCATCTTCGCTTTTGGCAAAGAATGGCGAAGTTATTCTTCCGAAAGCATCAGCGCGCGTCGATCATGAAGTGGAATTGGCGGTTATCATGAAGACGAAGACGAAAAAAGTGAAACCTGAAAATGTGAAGGAAAAGATTTTGGGCTACACGATACTGGTCGATGTTACGGCACGCGACATACAAGCCAGTGCAAAGGAGAAAGGCATGCCGTGGACCATTGCCAAAGGTTTTGATACATTTGCTCCAATCGGTCCCAGGATCGTTCCTGTTGGTGAAATTGATTTTAGAAACCTCGATATCTGGTTGAGAGTCAATGGTGCGTATAAGCAACGTGGAAACACGAGTCAGATGATTTTCTCTGTTGAAGAACTCGTTTCGTTCATTTCGAATATCATGACCTTAGAACCAATGGATGTAATTGCAACCGGCACGCCATCTGGCGTCGGGCCCATGAATGATGGCGATGTGGTAGAGGCGGGCATTGCAGGTATTGGAGTGCTACGGTTCAAGGCAGTGCGTGAACGTTAAGGGGCAGCGTATCTACATGTATGGAACCACCGCATAGCAAAAGGCACACACCCCTGATGCAGCTCGACTGGGGCATTGATGGTGTACGTTTTGCCCTGAAAAATAGAGATATTATTGTGATTGTCGATACTCTACGGTTCAGTACGGCGGTGGTTACTGCAGTGGCGCAGGGGTTCACGATTCACCCAGTCTCGGATCACGAAACAGGCAAGGCATTAGCAGCAAAGATCAATGCTGAGCTTGCGGGGAGACCCGGAAAAGCAACGTATTCGATTTCACCTCACAGTTATTTGAATGCATCTGCCGGAGGTAATCGAAAGGTCGTTCTGTTTTCGCCCAATGGTGCGACGTGTTCGACACTGGCAGGGAAGGATGATACGGTCTATGTCGGTTGCTTGCTCAATGCGCGGTCGATGGGTATACATCTATCAAAGATTGCACAGGAAAAAGGGCAAGATGTGACAATCGTTGCGGCGGGTGAGCAGCGTGCCATCGATACGGGTGAACGCATAGTCTATGACAAGAGGGCTGGGTATCCGGTTTTTGCTGTCGAAGATTACCTTGCATGTGGTGCGATTATCCATCATGCACGATTGAATAAAAGCGCTGAGGCGCGAGTCTGTCAGTTGACCTATGAAGCATCGAAAGAAGTGATAGTGGAGTTTTTTCTGGAGAGTTTCAGCGGCAGATATCTAGTCCAGAATGATTCGAAAGAAGATGTTACGCATGCAGCTCAACTGAATGTATATGATGTGATCCCTACAGTGCGTGATGGAAAGATAACAAGATTGTCGGATTCATAGTTACTGACCATGAAGGACCAGCAGATGCAAGAATTGATGCGATACTATGATGAGCGGGCGCCTGAATATGATGAGGTATATTTGGGAAAGAGCCCTGGTATACCCGAGCCAGAATTTTATAAGCAGGACGTCGAGGAGATAAGTGAGATTTGTACAAGATTCGGCCGTGGTCATCTTGTCGATATCGCATGCGGCACAGGTTTTTGGTTACCTTATTACATTAATAATTGTACAAGCGTAACTTTGGTTGATCAGTCACGGCAAATGCTCGTTGAATGTCAGAAGAGGATTAATGGGTTAGACCGTCATGCAAATGTCCGTTTCATGAAAGGGAATTTCTTTCGCCTGCGGTTTTTCTTGGAGACCTTTGATGTTGCGCTGATTGCATTTTTCATCAGCCACCTCACCGAAGAAATGGTGGAGGTTTTCTTCAGCAAGATCAAGAGACTCCTGAAGCCGGGGGCGGAGATATTATGGATTGATGGCGCATGGAGCGCAAAGCGCGCGCGGTATCGTGAAAAAGAGGGGATACAGCGAAGAGAGTTGAATAACGGTCAGGAGTTCAATATTTTCAAGAAATATTACGATGAAGATGATATAAAGATGTTGTTGAAAAAACATCTCTTTGGGTTGCATTCAGTGTACATTGGTGATGTATTCTTTGCCGTCCGGGCAGTGTTGAAAGACTAACCGCTTTCCATTTCTATCAAGCGCTGTAGGGTTTCCAGCTCGTCAGCATCAAACCAGATGACTCTACACTCTGCGCATTCGTCAATCTCAACATGATACGCATAACTGTAGAATTTGTGCGCCATGGTCTTACCACATTTTGGACAATGCCGCGTACGGCCCACATTAAACATTAAACTGAAATGGGGGCGTTTTTTCTCAGCTTCTGCCCGGATTAGTGATGCAATACGTTCTACTTTTTCTGTGAATCCTTTTTCTTGTCGAACGAATATGCGCGGCAGCTTGCCTTGCTCGGCAAGAATTCCGTTACAGTAAGCGCAACGCCATAGGTATAGCCCTTCGTATTCTTGGGGTATCAACCACTCTCGACACGTCGGGCAAATGCGTCGGATTTTCCACATGGGTTCGTCTCTTTTTTGGAAGAAATAACTGAGCGCAGGGATTTCGCTCGCCTTGAATGTTTCTTCCTGCCCCGCTAATTTCATAGTCGTTTTTGGCTCAAGCCATTCGAGTG
>DAOVAN010000133.1 GCA_030671005.1 Caldifarciminota bacterium | reverse complement strand
GCATGTCATATTGACATCGTATGTATTCCTCTTATAATCCTGCATGAGTAATGTCCTAGCAATGGTGTTAGCCGGTGGTAGGGTCGATGAATTACTCTGTTTAACCGAGATGAGACCAAAATCAGCACTGCCGGTTTTTGCCACTTACCGCATCATCGATTTTGTACTGAGCAATCTGATGCATTCGGGCATTAGTAATGTTGGCGTGCTTTCTCAATATCGACCGTACGCCTTGGTGCGACACATCGGTACTGGTGAACACTGGGATTTTCTAGGACGTAGTCGTGACATACGTATGCTGCCGCCTTACCGTGGTTTCAAGGCATCAGATTGGTACCAAGGAACCGCAGATGCGGTTTACCAAAACATCTCCTTTATTGAAAACTTCAATCCCGACCATATATTGATCGCCTCAGCTGATCATGTGTACCGTATGGATTACCGACCTTTCATTCAATTCCACATTGAAAATAGTGCCGATGCGACGGTCTGTTTTACCAGAACGAAGAAGCATTCATTGCGATTCGGTTACGGTGTAATAGACCGCAGTGGCCAGCTCTTGGACTATAAAGAAAAACCAAAAACACCTCCTTCTGATTGGGTTTCCATGACGCTCTACGTCTTCAGGACCGATTTCATCCTCGACATCCTCAAAGCAAATGCCGAGGAGACATCACACGAATTTGGACGAGACATAATACCTAAGCTCATCGCCAAAAGCCGAATACTCGGGTACAAGTACCGCGGGTACTGGGCGTATGCGCGCACTGTCGATTCCTATTATACTACAAATATCGATATGATCAAAGGCAAGTTAGATCTACATGATTGGCAAATCAGGACGAACCTACTTGAGCGATGCACACGTGCCGACCGCACACCAGCGTATGTCGATGGTCGTGTTACCAATTCTGTCGTGAGCGAAGGTTGTATCATCAAGGGCAAGGTCCAAAATTCGTTGCTGTCGCCAGGTGTTGTCGTATCACCCGGTGCCGAGGTGCTTGACTCAATTATTTTTCATGATACAACAATCGGCAGTAATTCGAAGGTGAAAAAAGTAATATGTGATAAGGATTCTACGATCGGCAGCGAGTGTATCATAGGTGGATTCGGTGGCGATATCCCTTCTAAGGAATTCGGAGACCTCTTACATTCCGGCATCACCGTACTCGGGAGAAATACAAATATCCCCGACAAGACAACGATCGGTGCGAATACTACACTCTACTCTTCTGCACGGATCACATCAACACGTATCAATCCTGGGAGCACGCTAAGATGAAGAAAGACATAATCGCCATGCTGCTGGCCGGGGGTATGGGATCACGGCTCAACATCCTGGTGCGCAAGCGTGCCAAGCCTGCGATCCCATTCGGAGCCATATACCGAATCATCGACTTCACCCTCAGTAATATTGCCAATTCAACCGTTGATGTGGTGGGTGTACTCACGCAGTATAAACCGCTCTCGCTCATGGAACACCTAGACAGCGGTCGTCCATGGGATCTATTCGGACGCACAAGACTCGCTGAAATATTGCCTCCCAAAACCGGTGAAGCAATGTCTGATTGGTACAAGGGCACGTCTGATGCCGTTTATCAAAACATCGGCTTTGTTGAAGACTACTCACCCCAATTGGTGTTGGTTGTCTCGGGAGACCATATCTACTCAATGGATTATGATGACGTCATTGCTTTCCACCGCAGCCGAAGAGCCGATGCGACAATATGTCTGATCCGCGTACCGTACGAAGATGTCCGCCACTTCGGGATTGCCGAGACCGACGACGAGAGAAGAATCACCAACTGGGTAGAGAAACCAAGAACCGCGAAATCGAACCTTGCCTCGATGGGTGTATATATATTCAACAGAAAACCGCTGGCGACGGCATTGGCCAAGGTAGCCAAACAAGGAGGGACAGATTTCGCAAAAGATGTCATACCAATAATGCTACAGAAAAAACGCGTATACGGTTTCGTTTTTGACGGTTACTGGCGCGATGTGGGGACTATTCATTCCTACTGGCAGACCAACATGGATATGCTGGATGTAAACTCCGGTCTCAGGATCAACGAATGGAGTGTCAAGACCAACCTATCGGCAAAAGGTGAGGTGGGCGACCGTCCTTCTGCATATATCCGCCGAACGTCACAAGTCAGTAACTCGCTTGTTGCACGCGGCTGCGTGATTGAGGGTAGTGTAGTAAACTCGATTTTATCACCAGGAGTCAGGGTGGCGCAAAATGCAAAGGTCATCGATTCCATCATTTTTCACGATTCGTCAATTGGCACTCATTCAACTGTCCAGTGCTGCATAATCGACAAACAAGTCAACGTCGGCGAGTCAGTAGAAATCGGCAACGGTAAGCTGGTTGCCAACAAGAAATTCCCTAAACACCTGTCTACCGGCATAACACTGGTTGGCAAGTTGGCGGAAATCGGCTCAGGCATTACGATCGGCAAGAATTGTGTCATAACTCCTGACGCCCGATTAACGGTTGCCAAACACAAGAACGTCGGTTCCGGCAGCACCGTTTAAGCAGGTATCTTTCCTCTTGACAACTTATTCATTTTCATTATAATAATATGTTAAAGATATAATAATCGTATGATCTTTGAAAACTTATCCCTGTAAGAATTTTCCAGGACATTGAGTCTTATAGTCAAATTCCTTCTATTCTATATGGAGGGTTTGATCCTGGCTCAGGACTAACGCTGGCGGCGTGTCTTAGACATGCAAGTCGAACGGGTTGCTATTTTGTAGCAATACAGAATAGCGCTAGTGGCGAACGGGTGAGTAATGTAAAAGTAACCTACCTCAGAGTGGAGTATAACCCATCGAAAGGCGGGCTAATTCTCCATATTATCCTGACACATCAGTGTCAGGATGAAAGGCTTCGGTCGCTCTGTGAGGGGCTTTTACCCTATCAGTTTGTTGGTGAGGTGACGGCTCACCAAGGCAGTGACGGGTAGGGGGTGTGAGAGCATGATCCCCCACATGGGAACTGCGACACGGTCCCAACTCCTACGGGAGGCAGCAGTCTAGAAATTTGGGCAATGGGCGAAAGCCTGACCCAGCGACGCCGCGTGAGGGATGACGTCCTTCGGGATGTAAACCTCTGTTGAGGGGGACGATAATGACGGTACCCTTCGAGGAAGCCTCGGCTAACTCCGTGCCAGCAGCCGCGGTAATACGGAGGAGGCAAGCGTTGTCCGGAATCACTGGGCGTAAAGGGTGTGTAGGTGTCCTGGTGGGTCAGATGTGAAATCCAACCGCTCAACGGTTGAACTGCATTTGAAACTATCAGGATAGAGGACACTAGGGGAGAGTGGAACTCGCGGTGTAGCGGTAGAATGCGTGGATATCGCGAGGAATGCCGATGGCGAAGGCGGCTCTCTGGGGTGTTCTTCGTAATAAGAGGAGCTATTCGATTCAGATCTTCGGATTAAGATTGAATGGTCCTGACACTGAAACACGAAAGCTGGGGGAGCGAACGGGATTAGATACCCCGGTAGTCCCAGCCATAAACGATGTGCACTTGGCATGTGCTTGTACTAGTGCGTGCCGTAGGTAACCTGTTAAGTGCACCGCCTGGGGAGTATGCTCGCAAGGGTTAAACTCAATGGAATTGACGGGGACCCGCACAAGCGGTGGAGGATGTGGTTTAATTCGAGGCAACGCGAAGAACCTTAACTGGGTTTGACATGTTGGTAGTACTAAGCCGAAAGGCGAGGGATCTCACCTCTGGTGAGAAGTCAACACAGGTGCTGCATGGCTGTCGTCAGCTCGTGCCGTGAGGTGTTAGGTTAAGTCCTGTAACGAGCGCAACCCCTGCTCTTAGTTGCCATTTTGTCTTCGGATGAAGGCACTCTAAGGGGACTGCCGCAGATAATGCGGAGGAAGGTGGGGATGATGTCAAGTCATCATGGTCTTTATACCCAGGGCTACACACGTCCTACAGTGCCCATTACAGCGGGAAGCGAAGTCGAAAGGCGGAGCAGATCCTACAAAGGTGGGCACGGTTCGGATTGAGGGCTGCAATTCGCCCTCATGAAGGCGGAATCGCTAGTAATCGCAGATCAGCACGCTGCGGTGAATACGTTCTCGGGTCTTGTACACACCGCCCGTCAAGCCATGGAAGTCCACAATACCTGAAGTCTCTCCTCGTGAGGGCCCAAGGTAGGGTGGATGACTGGGGCTAAGTCGTAACAAGGTAGCCGTACGGGAACGTGCGGCTGGATCACCTCCTTTCAAAGAGAAACACAGACTCAATGTCCTGGAAAGTCCTTGCAGGGATTTTTTGTTGCTCAAAGCTTTGCAGCAACTCACTACCTCATATTAACATGTAACTGTTCAATTTACGGTGGAAACTTGTAGTTGCGCCATTTATGCCTGTCCTGCCTGTCCCG
>DAOVAN010000112.1 GCA_030671005.1 Caldifarciminota bacterium | reverse complement strand
GCGATTCGAAGCAATTGAAATCATTTCTGTGTAGTCAGAGTAAGGTATCAGGTATTGGCAACGCATACGCTGATGAGATACTCTGGCACGCAAAGTTATCGCCTTTTAAGCTGTCAATAAACCTGAATGACACAGAAATCGAGAGACTCCATTGTTCAGTAGTCGATGTGCTCAGATGGGCAATCGAACAGGTTGGTGCCTCAAAACATCCGGAAAAACGTGATTTTCTCAATATTCATGGGAAAAAGGGCCGATCCTGCCCGAGATGCGGTGAAAACATCCAGCTAGTCAGTCTCGCTCGCCGCGATACTTATTATTGCCCAAAATGCCAGACTGGTGGAAAGAAACTAAAAGATAGACGTATGTCAAAATTCTATAGATAAAACGGGGGTTTTTATTGCAATTTAAAGTATTAGTTGAATATTCAAATAGACTCAGAAAGACATCATCGAGAAACGACAAGGTCGGTATTGTTGTCGATTTCCTTGGCCGACTCACCCAGAGAGAGGCAGCTATTGGTGTGTGTTATATATCCGGCAAAATAAGGCAGGGTAAGCTCAATATCGCCTGGAAGGGCCTGTCTGAGCTGATTAATGCTGCTCAGCAAAGGAAGCGTGCACCGAATTTTGTCGAAATTGATCGATATCTCCAGAAAACAAAGGCAGCAAGGGGTAAGGAGAAAGTGAGGATTCTGTGGCCACTTTTTGCCCGTCTTAACAAAATTGAACGCAAATATCTGGTTGCTTTGATCTTTGGCGAAGTCCAGCAGGGTGCAGGTGAAGGCGTGGTCAAGCTTGCGATTGCCAGGTTCTTCGACCTAAAAGATGAAGAGATTGAAAGGGCATACCTGAAGCAGCCAGACATTGCCGAGCTCTTTTCTTACCTTCTGGAACGTGGAAAAGGTAGTATTGAGGGGTTGGGGATACGGCTATTCAGTCCAGTAAAGCCGATGCTGGCTCAGATCGCTGACTCGATTGACGATGTTTTTGACGAGTATGACGATTTTTCACTTGAGTACAAACTCGATGGTGTCAGAATCCAGGTTCACCGCAAGGGCGAAAAGGTAAGGATATTCTCCCGGCATTTGAGAGATATCACCGCTCATTTCCCGGAGTTGGTAAATGCTACCAGGACATTGCCGGTCAAGAGACTCATCCTTGATGGCGAGGCGATTGGTATCGATGATAGAGGCAGGCCAGTACCATTCCAGATACTTGCGCGAAGGACTACCCGGAAGAAAGACATTGGTGAGATGCAGAAAAAGATACCTGTACTGCCACAATTCTTTGATGTGCTGTATATCGACGGTGAAGATTTAACCAGGCAGACATACAAGGAACGCCTGAAAGCATTGAAAGACTTAGTGCGTAATAAAAAATACCTGACCGACCGTAAAATGCCACTCAGCAAAAAGGATGCTCGAGATTTCTATGAAACATCACTCAAGCAGGGTAATGAAGGAGTTATGCTCAAACTCCACGATTCCGAGTACCGCCCTGGTAAGCGTGGCAAACTTTGGTTCAAGATAAAGCATGTCCATACAATCGATTGTGTGATACTGGCTGCGGAGTGGGGCCATGGCAGAAGGCATGGCTGGTTGTCTAATTTGCACTTGGGCGTTCTTGATGAAACGAGGTCAAAGTATCTGATGGTTGGCAAGACCTTCAAGGGGTTAACTGATAAGATGCTGGCGTGGTTGACTGATAATTTGCCTAAGTACAAAGTCCATGAGGATAGATGGACAGTATATGTTAAACCAAAGGTAGTTGTTGAGATTGCCTTCAACGAAGTACAGAAGAGTCCGAGATATGAATCGGGTGTGGCATTAAGATTTGCGCGTGTCAAAAGGATCAGAGATGACAAGAAGCCTGGAGAAATTAACACGATTCTGGATTTGGATAAATTGAAAAGAATGGGTATCAGTGAACTATAGAAAATTCAAATAGTGAGGAGTTACAATGAGTAGGCTGAATGTGTATGTGAAGAAAGCCTTGTCTGTGGGAATCACGCGGGCAAAGATAATAGATGCAAAAACGATTTCTGTTGCTAATTGGGTCAGACTGAAGTGTCAGTTTGGTTGTGGTGGTTATGGTAAGCAGCTCACATGTCCACCATATTCACCAACACCGGAATACACTTGCAAGATGCTTGCAGAGTACAGTAAAGCCCTCCTCATGCAGATTGAGAATATCTCTCCGGCAAAAGAATACCGGGTCAGCAGAAAACTCAAATTGATTGTGGCCGATCTTGAGCGGGAAATCTTCCTCGATGGCTATTACAAGGCATTTGGCATGACCTCTGGACCGTGCCGGTTATGTCGCACGTGTAGCACAAGAAAGCCATGTAAGTATCCCTATCAAGCAAGACCAGCCATGGAAGCTTGTGGTGTTGATGTGTATCAAACCGCGCGGAATAATGACTTCAAATTGGAGGTCGTACAATCAGAGGATGCGTGTTGCTCGTATCTCTCTATGATACTTATCAAGTAGTACTGCATGGTCGATATTGACGGAGGCTATCTTGAGGGTGGAGGGCAGATCATCAGAACGGCAATCGCCCTTTCAGCAATCACTAAACGGGCAGTGCATATTTTCAATATCAGAAAGGGCAGAGACAAACCTGGTTTGCGGCCACAACATTATGAGGGTATTGCTGCGGCCGTCAAAATATGCAATGCAAAGGTCGAAGGTTTAGCTCTCAATTCAACAGCAATTACATTCACCCCAGGAACTATAACGGGTGGCAAAGCCATAATCGATACCAAGACTGCTGGTTCCGTGACATTGATTCTGCAAACACTGATATTGATCGGGATCTATGCTGATTCTCCGTGACAACTTACGATAAGGGGAGGAACCGCGGTTCCGTTCAGCCCCACCGTTGAATATTTCGAGCATGTATTGTGTAGTATCATCAGAATACTGGGTGTGAGAGTGGAGATCGAAGTGAAGCGGCACGGTTTCTACCCAAGGGGTGGGGGTGAGATTCATGTGCGGATTTTTCCCGGAAAGTTGAAGCCTTTGAATTTGACAGAACGTGGTCTGCTTCGAAAGATAAGCGTTACGTCCTTTGCATCCCATCATCTGAAGACAACAAGAGTTGCGGAGCGGATGCTCGACGGTTTTACCCAGGTGATAACAGATGCGCAGACGCATTGTACTTATGTCGATGCACCTTCACCAGGATGTTTCATCGCATCCCGCGCCGGCTACGAGAACAGCATCATAGGTGCCGATGCATTGGGGAAGAGAGGTAAACGGGCAGAAGACGTGGGACAAGAAGCGGCAAGGAGTTTGAAAGTAGCAATTGAATCAAACGCACCGATCGATCAATGGATGGTCGATCAAATAATACCTTACATGGCACTGGCTGCATGTCAGACCGGTGAGCCGTCGATTATTAAAGTACCATCGTTAACAAAGCACGCCGAGACGAATATATGGGTGGTGAAAAAATTGCTGCCTGTAGAATTCGATTTTGATGAGGGCCTACTACACTGTAGAAAACGTGAGCAATAATATGATCTAACGAGCTGCAATGCATCTTTTGTTACAATGAGTTTTCTGTTACAATGAATCTTCTGGAGATATTGCCTTCTATTAATAGTCAACTCTGATCATAATGTTCATAATATGAAACCTAATCACAATGGTGCAATTGCACAATTGTGCATATGCACATATGTACATGTATCAATATCGTGAAGTGAAAGGGGAGGTGTATGTTGAGAACACCATATAATAAACCAATGAAGGAAGTGTTATATCGAGAATCGCGTGTTGCTAAGGTTCTGGGTGAACCAGCAAAGTGTCTGATAGTGGATTTGTTGCTAAAACGCGGTTCACTCACAGTTTCGGAGATTGTGAGACGTGTTCGTCGCTCACAGCCGACCGTATCTCATCATCTTGCAACACTGAGAAGCCTGGAGATCGTTAGGTATGAGGCAAGATCTGATGGTGTATATTATTGGATAAAATATCCCAAGGAATTGAAATCTGTATTAGAATCTCTCAGGGATTTCGTACAGAGAACACAGAAAGGACTTGAAGAAGAAACGTGATAGTTTCTTATGGCAATGTGTGCAATTGCGCAATTGTGCATATGCACATATATCGATATAGGCGGCTGTTGTATGAATGATCAATGAATGGGTATTAGTGTTGTTTGAAGAACTTGAAGGGGGTGATTATGGACGAGGCGGTATTTGATAGGGTTGCAAGGTTGTATGATTATGAGCAGAAGGATTTCGTAAAAGACATACCATTTTATTTAGAATATGCAAAGAAGTGTGGGGGAGAGGTTCTGGAATTAGGCTGTGGCACCGGCCGTATTCTAATCCCGGTTGCAAAGTCGGGAATAAAAATAACCGGCCTCGATGCATCAGAAGGGATGCTGGATATCGCACGCGAAAAAATTGACGAGACGGTCGAGATAAAGGTGACTCTTGTAAAGGGCGATATGAAATCTTTTGAGCTCTCAAAGAAGTTCTCCATGATCTTCAGTGCGTTTCGTTCTTTTCAGAGTCTCTTAACAAAGGAAGAGCAGATCTCCTGCCTTGAATGTGTTTGGAAACATCTCAGAGACAATGGAACTTTGATTATTGACCTTTTTGCACCAAGCCACGACTTGCTGGTTCAGGTCCAGAGAAGTATCTCCTTGGGCAAGTTCTATGATGAAAAGAATGATGTGTATATTGCGCGTCGTGCTGAAGACAAATATGACCTGGCAAAGCAAACACTGCATGAAGATAGGTTCTATGAGTGGACCGACAAACAGGGTGATTTTCATCGTCAGACATGGTCTTTCGATCTGTCATATCTATTCAGGTATGAGGCTGAACTTCTCCTCGAAAAGTGTGGTTTCAAGGTGGAAAAAGTCTATGGCGACTTTGACCGGTCACCATTCAACTATTACTCAGGGGAGCAGATATTTGTTGCGAGGAAATAATCCGAATGCGTGCACGTTTTCTTAAGAAAGGCGAAGACATTAAGTGGTTTGATATATTAGGTGAAGAGTCTAGTAGGTCTTTCACGCAAGATCCTGGTTATCGACCAGAGAGTCATATAGTTGTGGAAAAGGAGGACAGATTTGTTGGTAGTATGGAACTCATTGTTGAGGAACCAGAACTGCTCCTATTATTCAACCCCAAGGTTGAAGTTGTCGATGCCCTGAAGTTGCTTGTATGCAAGGGCATCGAAACTGCCAAGTTACTAGATATCCAAATAATCGGCTGTCTTATCCATGAAAGCAATAAACAGTTCAACTTAATTGAAAAGCTACTGCCGGATCTTGGATTCGTTCTTGGAATGAAGAAGGCTTTGTATCAACTGAAACCGGCTTCCCTGCCTGATGCCGGTGTTTGTACTTTTCTCACGTATAAACCTCTGAAACAGATTGCTGAAGCTCGCTTTGTCGAAATATTCGAGAAAGTCTATGAACCAGACATTTTTGATTCTGAGTCCGATGCAGCGAAATGCTTCGAGGAATTGAAAAGGAGGGCGGCTAAGACAAAACGCTTCTATCCTGAAGATTGGGAGATTGCATATTCCG
>DAOVAN010000081.1 GCA_030671005.1 Caldifarciminota bacterium | reverse complement strand
CTGACGCTTCTTTTGCTCTGCGTTGCATACTGATGAAGTTCGGTATAGCAATAGCCGCCAAGATACCAATGATCACCACAACCACCATGAGCTCGATCAAAGTAAATCCTTTATGCTTCATTTTTTGCCTCCTTAGCAAAGAATGGCACAACTATAGAGCAGCGTGTGTCCCCGCACAGTGAGCGGTCATTAAATATAACCCGGTTTACCCTCGAGGCTTTAGGACACAATCAGCGCGCACATTGAGGCACATGCCCCATCCCGACACAAGAAAGCCACACCCATCTTAAATGAGAATTCATATAAATTGTGAAAGAACAATTTCTATATTGAGTTGCAATATCCGTGCCAGCAGTATTCAAACAAAAGCGATGTAATTTCATGATATTTTGGATGCCTAACTGTCTCATATTTCAAAGGGTGTCTCATTTTGATACACTTAAGTCTGTGATATTTAAAGCGATAAGCTTGATTTTGTCATTATCACTTAGAGTTCATTTGTTGCGTTTTCTTGTACGCTTGAGTCTTCTGTATAGAGTAGCGCGCCCAACGCCTAATATCTTAGCTGCCCTGCTTATGTTGCCATTACACTCCTTGACCACACGCCTGATCTCTTCCTTTTGGAGCTGGGTCAGGCTTTTACCCTTTACTTTAGGGAGTCCCAGATGATTTGGGCGAATGTGATATGAATCGCTCAAGATAGCAGCTCTTTCTATTACGTGGCGTAATTCACGCACATTGCCTGGCCAGTCGTATTTCTGGAGCATCTCCAGAGAGCCTTTTTGCAGTTTCCTCTCCCCCAGATTTTCCCGCTTGCATATCTGTTCCAAGAAATGCTCTGCGAGCTCTAATATATCGTCGCGTCGCTGTCTCAAGGGGGGTAGGATAAATGGAATGACGTTCAAACGGTAGTAAAGATCTTCTCGAAACCTGCCTTGTTTCAGCTCCTCGGCAAGGTCTTTATTGGTGGCCGCGATCAATCGAACATCAACCCTGATTGGCCGGGTAGCACCCAAAGGGACGATTTCGCGTTCCTCTAACAACCTTAGGATTTTCATTTGTATTGCCGCAGGAGCGTCTCCAATCTCGTCCATGAAAAAGGTACCCTTATCAGCGGTTTTAAACAAACCATCCTTATCTGCCGTAGCGCCAGTAAACGCACCTCTCTTGTATCCAAAGAGTTCACTCTCGAGCAGTGTCTCGGGTAATGCGGCACAGGATATCGTAACGAAATCAAACTTCGAGCGTTTGGAGCGATTGTGGATTTCACGCGCGACCAGTTCTTTTCCTGTTCCCGTTTCACCCAGCAGCAACACCGTCGTATCCGTAGCGGCGATCTTGTCGAGCATGTCAAGTACTGCTTGCATACGCTTGCTAGTCCCGATCATTCGCGCCGTACCCTTTTTTGGCCGGTCAATGTTGGATCTGACACGAACCGTCAATTCATCAATGGAGAACGGTTTTAAGATATAATCACTGGCACGGTCACGCAGGGCATTGATTGCAGAATCCATGGTACCATACGCAGTAATAAATATGAAGGGAACGGTCGGGTATATGCACCTCACCTTCCTCAAGAATTCAAACCCGCCAATCTCCGGCATCTTTATATCACTGATGATCAAATCGAATTTCTGATGCCTGATCTCGGCCAGTGCATCCTTGGGGTCGGTCGTTGCGAAAACAGTGTACCCCTTCTGTTCCAGCGCGTAGCTGAGCCATTTGATCAAACTGGCCTCGTCATCCAAGAGTAGTATTTTGGGTTTCATGATCCAATTAGGCTAAAAAAAACTGTGCCGCGACATGGCAGCAGTGTTATTTGCGCCGGCGCGTAAATATTTCATTCAGTACAAGGTGCAATGATGGGATGATCTGCAGTTCGTGCAGGTCATCCTTGTATCTGTATGTCGTGTACAATCCTAAAGAGGCTGAGCCAACACCACCCAATGGTACTGACACATCTAGATCTAAACCATGTTCATTAATGCCTTCGATGTACCAGGGGTTGAACCGATAAGCAACACCATACGCTCCTCTTCGCACGCCCAGCTTGAAACGGTTTGGCGAAATTGCATCCTCACCCCAGAAAGAATGCTCGTACTTGAATTCTGTCTGCCATGAGCCAATCTTCGGGGTGATGGCGATGGAGAGCCGCTTCGGTAAATCAAACGTGGTGTCGCTATTGGCATCAGCCTGAGTCGCATCGACCGTACCAAGACCTTCATACGCAATTGAGAACAGTGCATGTCTTATCCCACAACCAAAAATGTTACCCCGGTACTTGTAGGTGAATGTGTCGGCCAGCGTATGATTAGCCATGTCATATGTCCAGATCTCCGAGGAATTACCAAAGAGGTAAGAACCGCTCAGGACTAGCTCACCGATGCCAAAATTCTTGCTCAATACTACATAGATCTCTTCAATCCCACCTTCACCATACTGATTTACACTGAGAATGGTGTCTTCATAATAGATATCGAAAGACTGATTAAAGCGTTCCCGATTGCCCGTCATGAAGGTGAACCCCTTGACCATAGGAACCGATATCGAGAAGTTCAATGGATTTGTCCAGAAGATACTGCGGTAATTACCATCCTCATACAGAATATTGAATTCCGGATAGAAGGAGAACTTAATGTGTGCTAGCCGATCGTCTTCTATGAACGGAGTACGAAAAACACTCAAGTCCTCACCGATGCCATCGATCGAGAACATCGAAGCACCAATCAGTAGTAGTAGCAGCGTGCCCATGTTCCTCCGGTCTCGCTACCAGCGAGGTTCTGGTGGTTCAACATAGCCTGCGGTCAGCAGGTGCGATCCCCGCACTATCTCGACGCGTGATATGTCATAGGTTTCTGGAGAAAGGGTTATGTAGATACCAAAGTTCGAATCAGGATGATCTATCATGCGCTGGATATGTTTCACGATGTCAATAGTGACGAGGGTGTCACCGACTTCGATCTTCTCCAATGCTATGAGCAGCCCGGTCGGGGTATCAAAGGTTGAAAAAGGTTCGAGAAGCTCGCGGATACCAACATGAACAGAATCGCGGCTACTGAAATATCCCGAACACCTGAAAGTAAGCTCCCCATAAATCGCCAGATTGTTATCGAGCAGAGTATCGTAGTTGAATTTGACAAAATCGCGATAGACCCATCCCGAACCAATCCAATCGTCGAAGAGCGACGGTTCCGGACCCACGACAATATGGCAGTCAGCCTCGGCGAAGACCGGGAGTGTGTTCTCATTCTTGATGAGTTCCAGTCTGGGGCCGTTGGCGCCCTGTTTGGATTCAAGATACACAAAACCTGTGTCGCGCGGAATGAGAACAATGCCCGTTGACTGAAGTATCTCTTGCAACTCAATGTAATTGAAATATAGGACAACCGAATCACCTTCTACGATACCTTCACGTATTGAATCACTTTCGAAATCACCACCGGCAGTTTGCCATGTTTCATCCAGTGTTCGGTGTGTCCAATTTGCTTCGAATTCGGCGAACGTATTATTCAAGGCATGGATACTGAAAGTCAGTGTATCGTTCTCGAACTCATCGTTCAGGTTCATGATGAACTTTATTTCATCCAAACCGGTATATGTTGTGTCAGTGTATTGAAACTTGATGAGCACACGTGACTCATACTCATCATTCTTTCCCAAGACTAGATTGAGAGACTGCCCGACAGGTACGTTCTTGTACTCGGTGAATGTAGTGAAGGTCGAGAGCTCAAGCACCTGAGGAGTGAGTTCGCCTCGTACATTCCCTATCGGCTCTTCGTTACAACTAACAAAGATAATGAATAGTAGCGGCAGGTACTTCTTCATAACCCTAATCATAGTCATATATGAGCATAAGTCAAGTTCGTATCAATAGTACTGTTAGGCAAAAGATAAAACTGGACTTATTGGGTGTTTTTGAAAGATAAAAGTGGATTGATGATTTTGGCGGGGATATACTCGGCTGAAGGAGGTTTTAGGGCAGATCAAATTCATCGCGCCAACCCACCCCTGTAGTTGCCCAATCCTTCGACAAGTTCAGGACAGGTTCATTGGGCATGTTTGATGAATCAAACAACTACAAAAGCGCGGACAGGCAAGACAGGCATAAATGGCGCAATTACAAGTTCCCACCGTAAATCGAACAGTCACTCAATACCACGATGCCCTATTAGAACTTTTATTCTGACAGTGATTTCTTGACCAGAACAGGGAGTTCCGTCAGATCCATCACACGCTCGCCATTGCCGAAGCGATAACCGATGACTCTGCATCCGGCAGCAAGACCAGCTCTGGAGTCGGTATCTGTATCACCAATGAAAACCGCGTGCTGTGGCATCACGTCCAGCCGGCGGCATATCTGCACTATCATGTCGGGCGCTGGTTTGGGTCTTTTGACGTCATCGGCAGTTATCACTGCATCGAACAATTCACCCATGCGTAAATACGCTAGGATATGCTGTACGATTCTCCGATGCGAATTCGTGACACACCCAAGTTGCAGCCCAAGATCCCTAAGTTCTTTCAGGGCTTCGTGTGCGTGAGGCGTAATCATCAGGTATGGCATGTACTCATCGTAGTGGTCATGAAAGTATTGTCGTACCGCGTCTACTGCGATGCCTGGCATGAAGGTGTTAACGTCGTCTTCGGTGCTGCGCCCCCAGTGACGGCGAAATACTTCTTCGCTTATAGGTTCGAATCCGAAATGCCGTAGTACATCCTGAAACTGATGAAACCAAGCATCAAAACTATCGACTAAAACACCATCAAGGTCAAATAGCATTGCTCTGATTCTCACCCGTGAACCATTGATGTTCCGCACCCATGATTTTAGCATTCTTCAGAACACTGTCAATGCTCGCAGTATCCAGAACTCCCCTGCTCGACCACCACCTACAATGCCAGACAGTGGAGTGAAACAATTACGCAGAGAAGGGTAAGAAAAACTCGGTTGCTCTTGACATATTTAGATATTTGGTTATATTTAATCGTGGCAACTTCAAAAATGCCCATATTACATGACAAACTAAGTACTATTATCTTGGCCGCGGGTGTCGGCAAACGCATGAAGTCAAAGACTCCAAAAATCCTGCACCGCATATTGGGAAAACCCATAATCTCCTTCGTATTGGAACTGGCCCGCGAAATCGGTAGCGCGGAAACGGTTCTGGTGGTCAACAATACAAAAGACCGCATCTATGATTCACTGGGGAATGACATACACTACGCCATCCAAGAAAAGCCACTGGGGAGTGGCGACGCGGCGCGAAAGGGATTGGAAAAAGCAAGGTCAGAAATCGGCCTGATATTATGTGGGGACGTTCCTCTCCTGAAGAAACAGACCCTCATAGACCTATTCGATTACCATGCACAAAGCAGCGCCGACGTGACGATTCTCACCTGCCGTATGGACGATCCGTTTGGCTATGGTCGCATAATACGGGATAGCGATGATTGCATAGCGGCGATAATCGAACAGACCGATGCTACTCCTGAGCAACACAAGATCAAAGAGATAAATGCCGGTGTCTACCTTGGATCCAGGAATTTGCTGGCCTCTGCACTCGGACAGATAACCAATGAGAACCAGCAAGGCGAGTATTATCTCACCGATGCTATCCGTGACATCGCGGGTGCGGGTAAAAGGGTGTGCGGCTATATGATTGAAAGCGTAACCGAAATTATCGGGGTAAATTCCAAGGCACAACTCGCACAGGTCCGTGAGCTCGTCAAACAGGAATGGTTTGCTCTTTTGATGAAGCATGGTGTCTACATCGAGGACCCGGCGACGACCAACATTGACCTTTCCGTGAGAATCGGAGATTCTGTGCACATACGACCGCACACATTAATCGAGGGTAACACTACAATTCAGGACGGCGAAACGGTCGGCCCATTTGTCTGGATCAAGGATGGTAAGAGGATCACGACGTCCAATGGATAATCTGTACGAATCGAGATGAACCCGTCAGGCAAGGTACTCCTTTACATATTGCTCATCATTCTGACCGCCTTCCTCATATCAATCATATTCATGTACACCCGTGAGGATCCCGAGGAGCTTCGCAAGCGAAACAGCAACATTCGTGTGGAAGTGCTCAATGGTTGCGGTGAGAACAGGCTCGCAATGAAAGTCGCAAACATCTTGAGAAGAATGGGTTTCAATGTTGTGAAGATTGGCAATGCGACGAGCAGGGATTTCCTGAATACTGTCGTAATTGAGCGCAGTCGGGAAGACACCGAAAATGCAAGACACTTTGCGAAGGTGATCGGATGTAAGAATGTCGGGAAGGATATAGATAAGGCGCTGCATCTGGAGGTGAGTTTGATTCTTGGGCAGGATTACACCAAGTATTTTCCCGATGTCGAGAAAGAATTGTAGCCGAACCCAATGAGTACGGATAGCGCAGCCTTGGCAAGGCAACTGGCGTCAATAGTCGATCAGAAAAAAGGTGAGGATATCCTCATATTTGACCTGCGTGAACTGTCTCCGATCACAGACTTTTTTGTCATCGCGACTGGCCTATCGGATGTGCACATAAAGACAATAGCCAGCCACATCATCGAGCAGGAATCACCGCAACACACCGAGGGTCTGGAGGCAGCGAGCTGGGTACTTCTTGATTTCTTCGATGTTATCGTGCACGTATTTTCAAAGGAAGCACGCGCATTCTACGGTCTGGAGAGGCTGTGGGGCGATGCTCCGAGAGTGAATAGCGGCAGTGATTAGAAAAGACATAAAAGAAATACTCAAGAAACAATTCCCCGAAGAAGAAATTGTCATTGACTATGTACCCAGAGACAAGGAAGGAGACTACTACACTAACCTGGCATTCAAGGTCGCAGCCCGTGAAGGGAAGAGACCGAAAGAAGTCGCCGAAAGAATCGCGTCTCAGATAAAGAGCGCGATCATAAAGAAGGTATCGGTGCATGAACCGGCCTTCATAAATTTCACGCTTAGTGAAGAATATTTGCACGAGCAATTGACAAAGGTGCCTGAACTAAATTTCGGAAAAGGCAGAAGAATCTTGATCGAGTACGTGAGTGCTAACCCCACCGGCCCGATAAACGTCGTCAGTGCAAGAGCGGCCGCGGTGGGCGATGCGCTCATCAGACTACTTAGACAGACTGGTTTCACTGCTCACGCTGAGTATTATGTGAATGATTCAGGAAGGCAGACCGATTTATTAGCCGAAAGCGTGCACGAGCGCATGAAAGAACTGCGGGGCGGCACCGCA
>DAOVAN010000141.1 GCA_030671005.1 Caldifarciminota bacterium | reverse complement strand
GCTTTATCATCATGATGGGGATAAGCGCAACGAGCACGAGACCGCCGAATATCAAAAGCGTATACCGGTAAGTCAAATAAGGGACCATGCCTGATCTTGCTATTACCCCCGGTAGAAAGCCACCAAACAGATTCCCGATGATGCCGGCAAACAACATAAGCGCGAATTGCATGCTGAACAGATAGGGTCTCTCTTTAGACGTGCTGTTACGCATGAAGAAAGGTGCGGCCGCGACCCTCGAGAAGACTGCGGCAAAACCAGCAGAGAATCCACCTGCAAGAATAATCTGATACTGAGAGGATGTTACCTGGACGATATAGGAGAAAGCTGCAATGGGTGTGGCGATGATGAGAATACGCTTGATCGGGAATCTACGAATTACAATTGATGCAGGAATCGCCATAAGGACACTACCCAGAGTTGTTGCAGAAATGATGTTGCCGATCCGTCCTTCTGCAAACCCTAATTCTTTGAGATAAAGGTTGAACAGAAGCATGAAACCAGAAAATCCCATGCCAAGAAAGAATGTGGCGATCAAGAAGAGCCGGGCGTTTGGTGAAAAAAGCCTTAGGTTACTTATATAATTGCCTAAGACACGTTTGAGTTTTTGTGGAACCAATAATGCGTTGATCAATGGCGTAAGGATTAGGGTTTTTTCATAACAATCTCTGCAACCCTCTTGCCAGATAAGAGCATACCTCCAAAAATAGGTCCCATTCTTGGACCGCCAAAGACGGCATTTGCGGCCATGCCACAAACGTAAAGATTCGGGTAAGCTTCTTTTGTGTTATCTATAGTAAAGCGCTCCGCAACCTCAGCCCACATCGATTTCTCGCCCTCAATTTTACCTGAGGGGGTCAGCAGTGGTCCACCGCTTTTGTTTTCCACGATGCGGGTTATTTCGCACGGATGGCCCGTAGCGTCAATGACGACTTTGGATTTGAAGGAAATCGGGTCGATGTGGAGATTTGCCATCTCGACACTCGACCAGTTGATCACGACGCCAGCAACAAAACGGTCTCGCACCATGACATCTTCGATTGTCATGAGGTTGAATATTTTGGCACCTGCCTTTATTGCTTTATCGGTAAGAGCCGCAGTAGCTTCTAAAGAGTTTGCTACATAATAACCGGGCTTGTATTCTTTATAGCGAATGCCGAACTCATCCAGAAGCTCTCGGGCTTCGTTCTGTACGACGATCCGGTTGAACATCACGCCGCCACCCGGCATGCCGCCGCCGAGCTTGAGCGCCCGTTCGAACAGAGTGGTCTTGTAGCCGCTCTTTGACAGGTAATAGCTGGCACACAGTCCAGACGGTCCGCCTCCGCCAATGATCACATCACTCTCGACTGAGTCGAGTAGTTCACCCAGATATGATTCAATTATTGCTTTTGAAATGATTGTTTCTTCGATCATCGTATCAAGCCGAATTTCGCCCCCATGGAAAGACGGAACCACAAGTCAGTGTCATCAACGTAGCTGTTGTGATAGATTATCACACCAGGCTCAAAAAATATGCTCGAATTGCGTGTCATCGGGTAATTGAAACCCATCCCTGCCCTGAAGGCAATATTAGTGCTACCGTTAGCGGCGAGTCCGAATCCGCCGAAAATGTAGGGTTCGATTCCTTGCATTCTAATATAGTAAAGACCGTCGATCGAAAGGTCACTAGGATAAAGATTGAAAAAGAATTGCGTTCCGCCGTCTCCAAAACTAAATTCCGTGAAATCAATGCGTACACCTATATTTCTTGTTGGGTTGACCACGAATTCTGCGCCGAGTCCTAAGCGTACACTTCCGATATAGAAGTTTGCCTTTGGCCCAAATTCAATCAGAGCCTTCTTGGCATACTTGCGGGTTTGTGCTTCAACCAGCCCAACCATCAAGAAAACCAGCAGAAAAAGTATGACCTTCTTCATCTTGCGCCTCCTGTTACTTGTAGTCTATACAAAATTGTGTAAAGTTCAAGACCCCTGACCTTGTGGATGGTACTAGAACGCGCCGCGTCGAATCATTATCTGTGTTATGTCGTTCTTATATTTCTGTGCATAACCATTCTTGGGGTCGAGCTCCAGGACCCGTTCGTAGCAATAGAGTGCTTTTTCGTAATCTTCACTGCGATAATACACCGCGCCTAGATTGAAATAGACCTGATACGCGTGACTATCGGTCTTTCTTAACAAATGGAGAAAGAGCAGCTCTGAAACCCGAAACTCATCATTCTCGTAGGCGAACAGGGCGAGCTTCATGGGTAGGAGTTCCGCGTAGGATTTCCTTCTGAAAAACCCTTCGAAGAAACTAGTTACCTTCGATTTCGAGGGAATACGTAATACATGCCACACATCGACATCACCAATTGTTGTATCGATATCCCTTTGTGCGAGCAGTTCGGCAAAATTGAGGGACTGAATTGGCGCAGCATAGTCTTGGTGTGCGTAGATAACGGATTTTTCATCCACATAAATGATTCGCCACTCTGGCATATCTGCCAATTGATGGCGCCAGTTTAGAGCAGATCCGTATTCGAATGTGACCAGCTGGGGATTATACTTACGGAGTATTTTGTGCAGCCCATTTTCTGCAAAACTGCTGAGGTATTCGTGGAAAAAAGTTTCCTGCATGACTTCGAGTCTCCCGTCAATGAAAACAGGTTGAGGGGTTTGCCAGATGAGCCAGCTGCCGCTGTTCAGATCATTCAATACCCTTCCCTGGAGACGGTTGTCGTTGATAAAATCCGCCGCGCCGGCCGGGTGAGCATGGCGGTCCAACCCGATACCGAAATTGTTGGCGCGGTTATTGGTCAGGTAATAGGCATTGGTCATGACCCTCAGACAAAGTAATCCGATAAATAAAGAGACAGCAACCGGGGAAATTTGTTTGATTTTATTGAATAGCCCATGCTTTCTCAATCTTTGTCTAATCCACACGGCGATATTGACTAGTGATACTGCCGTTATCTGAATGGCAATTATTACGAATAATGGGACGTTGCGCACCGTACTGGATGACAGGAAAAGGAACGCCGCCCAGAGAAGATACTCATGTATTTTACGTCTCTTGAAGGTGGCGATGATAAGAAGAAGACTCGTTGCAGAGATCAGGTAATACCAATGAAGCGGTGCGGTAAGGAACAACGATTTGCTGCCCATCGTTTCTATTGCCCAGGGAGAGTTGAGTTCGGTGATCATCATCTTGAATATATTAGAACCTTGGAGCCGGGTGAATAGATAAAACGGGAAGGCAAGTCCTCTCAAGAAATACGGGTTGATAAATGACACCAATACTGAGATTATCGACCACTTCAAGAATATTTTATCAAATACCTTTTTGTGAATGAGAATACTGATAAAATATGCAGCAATGATAATCCATCCGAGAATGAAGAGACCATGGAGATTAACCCAGAAGACTTGGATGACAGGAAGCCAGAAAAGGCGATTTCTTCGATAGAAGAAGTACTCATCGAGCACGATTAACATTAGCAGCATGGAGCACCACGTGATAATTTCAGGCCGGTAGAGAAATCTGAATTCCATGGCGACCACGGCCGAAAAGAGGGTCAAACTAGCAAGCCATACAGGCACGCCTGCTGATTTCATCCTGTATAATACCAGGTAGAATATGAAGAAAAGCAACAGGACGTTCAGAAATGTCAGGCCACTGTATCCGCTAAGGGAAAACGCAGCAAATAGCAAAATCTGATACAGCCAGTACATGGCAATATACTCATTCTGCTTCACCGTATAGGTAAAGACATCGTTTGCGTGGAACCTCATGTTTTCTGTCATCCACTGGCCGCCGCGTAGATGAAATCCAATATCCGGATCGTTTATCTGCCGGAATGAGAGTAGTATGCAGATGCAGAAGGCGAGGACAAGTGGTACAAACCACCTGGATGTATATACAGTGTGCCAGGAGATTTGCTCGTATTCGTTGCTCGTAGGTCGTATTCGTTTGGGTTTTGCGGATTTCTTCGTCATATTGAATGGGTTTCCAGATATTATATGTTTTATGCTGTGGGTGTCAATGAACTGCGATAATAAATTACGAGTGGGGATTTATGTTTGAAGCTTATTTTTCGATTAGATCTTTGAGGTAGGCCACGGCATCGGGGATTTTCTTTGGATCGCCACCGCCACCCTCGGCAAGGTGGGGTCTTCCACCACCGCCACCACCGAGTATCTTCGAAACATCTTTCATCA
>DAOVAN010000018.1 GCA_030671005.1 Caldifarciminota bacterium | reverse complement strand
TCGAGGTTTTTCTTGTTAATCGGTGATGGTCCGAGTCTTCTGACCGTATCGGTGAATTCCTTAGCGACCCTCGCGAATTTCGAGGCCTCGGCCGATGAGATCCAATCCAGCTTGAGCCTTTCCTTTTCGATACCGAGCATATTTGTCAATTGTTCTGTGATTTTATGCACATCAGCTGCTTTTCGGGCACCAAACATGTAATGGCAGTCTTCAAAATGACAGGTTGCTACTAATACTCCGTCTGCTCCCAATTCAAATGCCTTTAGCACAAAGGACGGTGTAACACGACCCCCACACATCACCCGCACGATCCTTATATTGGTTGGATATTGAAGCCTCGAGACACCGGCACCGTCTGCAGCTGGGTACGAGCACCAGTTGCAGCAAAAGGCGACGATCTTCGGTTCGAACCCCTTAGTCCTATTGTCGGATGGTTTCATTGTCGTATTGTCCTATTGTCTGATTGCCCGATAGTCTTATCGTCTGACCATACGACGATAGGACAATAAGACGATCCAACTATGAAGGCGTCAGCCAAATAGTGCCTCCAGCTGAGCTTCTATCTGTTCACTCATAAAGTGCTTTAGGTCGATGGCACCGGTAGGACATGCAGCGACACAGGTTCCACACCCTTTGCATAGTGCTTCGTTAACTTGCGCCACGAAAACACCCTTTTCCTTTTCAATCAATTCTATTGCACGGAACTCGCAGACTTCAGCACACCTGCCACATCCCCGACAGTACTCTTCGATAACCGTAGATGTTATCGGCGCCAGGGTAATTTTATCATGGCTGAGCAGAGCTGCAACTTTGGATGCTACAGCCGAGGCCTGAGAGATCGAATCACCGATGTCCTGCGGGAACTGACAACAGCCGCACAAGAAGACACCCTCCACGGTTGTCTCCACCGGGCCGAATTTCGAGTGACGCTCCAGGAAGAATTTATCTGGCCCACGTGGTACCTTGAACAACTCAGAGAGACGGGCTGAATCGGCAGCAGGGACCATGCCCACAGAAAGCACAATGAGGTCAACCGGGATGGTAATGTCTGCGTCGATATCTGGTGACGGAATCGTAACGGCTTCTGCCTTATCCGTGCCCGTGATCTCTGGCTCTCCCTCGTACGGTAGGAAGAGAACGCCTAGTTCTCGCGCTTTTCGGTACATTTGTTCGGCGCCCTTAGAATAGACCCTGACGCCGCGGTTGAGAATCGCCACATCGATCCCTCTTTCTCTTAAGTAAATTGCTTCTTTTATGGCGGCCTGACAGCAATAACGAGAACAACCTGGATTACCATTGTCACCTCGTGAGCCAACACATTGGAAAAAGGCAACCGATTTTACATTCTTAATATCACCCGACAGTATTTTCTGTTCTAATTCCATATTGGTTATGATGTTTGGGAACCGACCAAAGCCAAAACGCTCTCCTGGATTGTAGAGCTCTGATCCCGTGGCGAGTACGATAGCACCAACCGTGAAATCGGTCTCTTTTCCTCCAAGCTTCACCTTGACCTGGAAGCTACCAACATAGCCCGTAACATCGATCAACTCAGCCGAAGTCAAGAGCTCGCCACCCGTACTGGTGAATTCTTTGATCAGTTTATCAATAATATCCTTTCCTGATCTAAAACTCGGATAGATGCTCGAAAGATGCCGTACGAGACCACCTGATGCCTCTTTCTTTTCGATGATTTTGACTTTGAAACCACGGAGCAATAAATCCATCCCACATCGCAGACCAGTGATACCAGCACCAATGATGGCGACATCACGGTTAACCGGGAGTTCTTTCACGAAGAGAGGCCTCAACTCTCGGACGCGCGCTACAGACATGTTTACCAGCTCTTTTGCCTTCTCGGTCGCCTTTACTGGCTCTTTTTGATGTACCCAAGAACATTGGTTTCTGATGTTCGCGATATCAAAGAGGTATGGGTTGAGACCAACTGCAGTTAGTGAATCTTGAAAACTCATTTCATGTGTCTTAGGCGTACAGGCGGCGACAACGACCCTGTTCAGTTTATGCTCGGCTATCCGCTTTTGAATCTGGTGTTGGGATGTTTCAGAACAGGCAAATATGTGGTCCTCTGCAAATACTACACCAGGCAATGTCTTGGCGTATTCGACGACCCCTTTGACATCGACAACCCTTGAAATATTTGGTCCACAATGGCAGACAAAGACACCGACTCTCGGGGGACCGGAAACATCGACCTGTTCGATTTCTTTTTTCTCGATCTTAAGTTCATGGCCCTCCAGAAAACATGCTGCCTTGACCGCGGCACCGCTTGCCTCGGCGATCGAGTCGGTAATATCCTTGGGACCTGTGGCACAACCGCACACCAAAACACCTTTTTTCGTTGACTCAAGAGGTCTAATCGCTGGTTCTGCGTTTTTGAAAAAGCCGTCCTCGTCAATTTCAACGCCGAGCAGGTCGGCTAATTCCTTGCTACCCTTTGACGGAATCAGCGCCGAGGCGAGACATACCGCATCAAATGTCATCTGGCTGGAGTGCCCCTGTTCATCTTCATAATGAATGATCAAGTTGCCTTGATCGTCCTCAAAGACCTTTGATGGTTTACCTTTGATGTATTTCACGCCCTTTTCGAGTGACCGATTAAAAAACTCTTCGAATCCTTTTCCAAAGGCCCTGATATCAATATAGAATACTACAATGTTCGCATCCGGATAGTGTTCCTTCAAGACCAAACTATCCTTGATTGTATTCATGCAACAGATACGACTGCAATAGTTAATGTCGTGGCGCATATTACGCGAACCAACACACTGAATAAATGCAAACCGGAGTGGTTCCTTTAATTCCTTGTTGAGAGGAAGGTCTCCACCACTCGGACCGTCTTCGCTCATGAATCTCTCGATCTCGAAAGACGTATAGATGTTTCTGAAGCGTTTGTACCCGTATTCACTTGCCTCCTTGGGATTAAGATAGTCGATACCCGTCGTAACAACGATCGAACCCACATCCAAATCAATGAATTCATCTACCATGTCATGAACAATGGCATTTGGTTCGCATGCCTTGATACATTCAAGACATTCTGCGCAGCCACCACAGCTAAGACATCGAGCCGCTTCTTTCTTTGCCTGGTCGTCTGAAAATCCTTGGGCGACTTCTTCGAAACTCTTCTTTGCTTTTTCCAAATCGAGCAAAGGCATCTCAGTCCTTTTTTCGGTCTGAATGTCCTCTGGAATATCGATATCCTCATCCTTCACTCGAACATCCCGCTTTTCTCTGTTTTCTTTCAAATCCACGCCTCTGATGAATCGGTCCATCGATTCAGCAGCTTCTTTTCCCGCGGCAATCGCCTCGATTATTGTAGCTGGGCCGGTCACCGCGTCGCCACCGGCAAAGATACCGGGGATGTTTGTTTGCAAAGTATCGGGGTCTACTGCGAAGGTCCCCCAGCGCGTCAACTCGAAGTTTTCTTCTTTGGTTAGAAATGAAACATCCGCCGCCTGACCAACTGCCATTATCACCATATCAAGATCTATAGTGAATTCAGAACCCTCAATGGGTATTGGTCTCCTTCGACCCGAAGAATCAGGCTCACCGAGCTTCATCTTTATGCATTCCATTCCCGTGACCTTGCCGTCTTTTCCGAATATCTTTGTCGGATTGGTTAGGTAATGAATTTCAATCCCCTCTTTCTCTGCCTCAACGATCTCTTCAGCATTTGCGGGCATTTCTTGGCGTGAGCGGCGATACACGATGAATGCCTCTTCGGCACCAAGACGCAAGGCAGTACGGACTGCGTCTATTGCAGAATTTCCACCGCCGACGACTGCTACCCTCTTGCCTACTGGGGTGCTCGAATCACGGACCGCCTTGTTGAGGAATTCGACACAGAGGACTACGCCCTTCAGATCCTCGCCTTCAATGCCCATTGATTTTTCCTTGGCCGCGCCTAACCCGAGGAAGATCGCTTTGTAATCCTGGGTGAAGAGATCTTTGATTGTAAAGTCCTTGCCCAATACAGTGCCCGTCTTAATCTCGACACCCCAACTCTTTATGTAATCCAAATCGCGCTGGAGCGCCGTCTCAGGAAGTCTGAATCGTGGTATTGCCCAATACAGTAATCCACCTGGATGATCCGTGGCTTCAAATACGGTTGGGCAGTACCCTCTTCTTGCAAGGAAATATGCCGCAGACAAGCCGGCTGGGCCGGCGCCAGCAATGGCAACCTTCTCTTTGTTCAATTCAGGACTTGGCAATGCGAGTTCCTGTTCCTGGTCCGAGATGAAACGCTTGAGCTGGGCAATGGCCAGGGGTTCATCGACATCTTTACGCTTGCAGTCTGATTCGCATGGGTGGGTGCAAACCCGTCCGCAGACAGATGGGAATGGATTATCCCTGCGCTCAAGCTCCAGCGCCTCCTTGTACTTGCCTTGCAAAATGAGAGCGATGTACCCTTGAGCATTGACTTCTGCGGGACAGGCATATCGGCAGGGAGGAGATCCTTTCTTATCGATGAGGAATTTATTAGGCACTGCCTGGGGATACTGGCGATATACGGCTTCTCGCTTTGAAAGGTCTAATTGAAACTCATCCTTGACCTGCACCGGGCAAACCGTTGGACACTCACCGCATCCAGTACATTTGTCCCAGTCGACAAATGTGGACTTGCGTTTGACCGTCACCTTAAGATCAGGTGCTTCACCCTCGACCCCAACCACTTCGCTGTTGGCAAAGATTTCAATGTTCGGATGCCGACCGACATCCATTAGCTTAGGACCGAGGATTCAGCCCGTACAGTCCATCGAGGTGAAGATTTTGTGAATCTGGGATGTTCGACCACCTAGACATGGGCCACGCTCGACAAGGAAGACCTTGAAACCAGCATTGGCCAAATCTAATGCGGACTGGACCCCGGCTACACCTCCACCAATGACGAGTGCTCCTTTTGGCATAGTTCTTTTTTGCTCCTCTTTCATATTAATTTTTCTTCGAATCCCCTTGTTTCTTCGCGGCTTCGAGCCCAAAGTTGTAGCCGCGATCAAATGCCTTTAAATTCAATTCCACGGCCTTTTCGGGAACTGATTCTGGCAAAGCCTTTTTCATCGCGTCATGACTGACCACTTCTGTAATCGCGGTGAAGAATCCAAGCATTACTACATTCGCGACGATTTTGTTGCCCAGTTCTTCGGCAAACCTTGTTGCCGGTATGGCATATGCCGTGATATTTCCACGCAGCTGTTTGGGCTTCACGAGATCTTCATCGTATAAGAGCATTCCCTGCTCGCTCATTTCCGGTTCAAACTTATCATAACCTGCTTGTGACATAGCGACCAGAATATCCGAGTTTGTAATGTATGGATACAGAACCTTACTTTCGGATACTACCAGTTGTGAGCTGCATGCACCACCGCGTGCTTCTGGTCCAAATGATTGGCTCATTGTCGCATGCTTATTGTCATAGATCGAAGCTGCCCTTCCGGCTATGATCCCAGACCTGATAATACCCTGACCTCCATATCCAGCAAATCTGATCTCAGCCATTCTTGCCCCCTAGTTTCTCGACCTTCGGAGGAGAGCCGTGAGGGGTAAATTTGTCACCTAGCATCTTGCTGTGCTGTACATTATACGAATCAATGAATGTCGGTCTTTCTTTGTCAGTGAATTTACCGACCGCGATTTTTTCATCTGGCGTAATAGCCACATTCCTTGGATCTTCGTTGTTTTTCACGACTGAGTTGTTAAAGTAGAACTGCAGGAGTTCAGATTCAATACCATCGATGCTCCGGTAATAGTTAGGGCCCGGGGCAAGTACTTCGATCATGGAAAGCCCCCGCTTATTGAGTGCCTCGGCAATGGAGGCGGCGAGTTCCTCGGCGTGTAAGGCGGTCCATCGGGCAGTATAGACTGCACCACAGGAGTTACCTAGATGTGGAAAATTGAAGGGCTCTTCGAATGTTGAATAAGGTGAAAACACGGCCTGCGTAAAGGGCGCGGGCTTGCCTCCGATATTCTTGTAGACGAAATTATTGACACATATGACCAGGAGTTCCATGTTCCTTCTGCTTCCGTGTACAAAATGATTTCCACCGAGCGTCATCAGATCGCCGGCGACCGGGATCACCTTGAGATCTGGATTCCCTAATTTCAGTCCGGTGCCAAAGGCAATCGCACGTCCGCGGGGAATCTGAAAGTAATCGACCCCTAAGGTCTTCACGGCATCTGGGTCAAACGGAATGTCTGAAGGAACACTGATTCTCTTTCGAGCGATACCAGCCATCTCAATTCCCTTGTCGAGTGCGTCAATGATTGAATTCATTCCTTTAATTTGAAACCTCCCTCAAAGACTGATTTCTCTAACCGTGTTTTGAATTCAATGAGGCCCTCTATTTTTTTGTCTTCTTTTGCGGCCATCTCGATTGCATCGGCGATGTCATTTGGATTATGGACACCCGCACCACCATGAGGAACGAGCACGACATTAGCGCGGCCATGAGCACAGCGCGCAACATCATAAACGACTTGTCCATAGTTTATTTCCGGAACCACAAAGGCTTTTGCTTTCTTCGCGAGCTCACTCATCTTTTCATCAGGAAAGGGCCATACGGTCACGAGTCTCAACGTTCCAACCTTGATGCCTTTTTCCCGTGCCAGTTCGACTCCTTTTATCGCAACCCGTGATGATATTCCGTAGGATACGACGATGACATCTGCATTGTCGGTCCCTTCTTCTTTCAATTCGATGATTTTGTCTTTGTTGAGCCGGATCTTATCAACCAGCCTCCGGCCATACTTTGATTTGTATTCTGCGTCCTTGACTGGGTAGCCCCTCTCGTCATGCGTTTGGCCGGTGATGTATAGTTTGAGACCATCACCCGCCTTGGCCATTTTTGGCACCAGGTCAGGTTCTGGCTTGAACGGCAAGTAGTCTTCTGCTGGACCAGTATACAACCTTCTGGGTTCAACCTCGATCTTGTCGGCTTCGGGTATCACAACTTTTTCCGTCATGTGACCGACACATTCATCAGACATGATCATGATCGGACAGCGGTACTTTTCTGCGAGATTGAATGCTTTGATGGTATAATCAAACATTTCCTGCGGAGATTCTGGCGCGATGGCGATGAGCTCATAGTCTCCGTGTGAACCCCACCTTGATTGCATCATGTCTGCCTGTCCGGTCTTAGTGGGAACACCGGTGGATGGCCCGCCGCGTTGGATGTTGAGTAAGACAAAGGGTGTCTCGAGCATTGCACCGAAGCCAATGCATTCCTGCATGAGAGAGTAACCTGGTCCAGATGTGATGGTCATTGTCTTGACCCCTGACCAGGTGGCACCAATTATCGCCGATATAGAACCCAGTTCATCTTCCATTTGAATAAATACCGCTCCAACCTGCGGTCCCCGGTGGCAAATCGCTTCGAATGCTTCGGTCGATGGAGTAATCGGATATCCGGCGACGAACTTGCAGCCCGCTGCCAAAGCACCGTAGCCAGCAGCAACATCACCATCTATGTAGTAGACACCTGTGAGCACGCCCCTTGGATCGGCCTTCACTTCTTGCTTCCCTTTTGCCCCTTAGAATGCCTTCCTGCGGTCTTAACCTCAGAAAGCCACTGGTTATATCTTTCATTGTAGGACGGTCTTTCTCGATCAACGAATTTGCCACAAATGATCTTTGTCTGAAATCCGATATCCAAATTCTTCGTGTCTTCGCCATGTCTTATTTCTACATTATCATGATAGAATCTCATCATATCGAGCCCATCACCTAGTCGGTTAATTCTAGAATAATACATGCCACACGGCGAAATCGCTTCGACTACGGAGAATCCTGTCTTTTGGAGTGCCTCGGTCAAGGAATTAGTCAACCTGCGGATGTGCAATGTTGTCCATCGTGCTACATATACCGCACCGGATGATTCGGCGAGATATGGAATATTGAATGGTGGTTCAACACATCCGTAGGGGGAGGTTGTGGCGTAGGCAGCCAGTGGGGTTGTCGGAGCTACCTGTCCTCCGGTCATCGCGTAGATGAAGTTGTTAACACATACCACAAGCATGTCGATATTTCTGCGGGCAGCATGAATAAAATGATTTCCGCCGATTGCCATCAAGTCTCCATCACCAGAAAAGACTACTACTTTTGTTTTCGGACTGGCGACTTTTATTCCCGTCGCAAAGGCGATCGGGCGGCCATGTGTCGTGTGGAAAGAATCGAGTTTTACATAGCCGGCGACTCTCCCGGTACAGCCGATGCCCGAGACAATGCTCACCGTATTGGGATCGATGTTTGCCTTTTCGAGTGCTGCGGTGAAAGCAGTGACAGCAAGGCCGATTCCGCACGTCGGACACCAGATGTGTGGCATTCTATCCATGCGGAGCAAATTCTCCATTGGGTGAATTTCTTGTTTTTCATCAGTTTTTGGCGTTTCCATCATCTTTCCCTCATGATATTTCAATGATTCCGCTTTTCGCCTCGCTTGTCTGAGAGGCTCTTTTTATTGCCGCGAGAATATCTTCTGAATATTCAGCTCCCTTGTCGCCATGAGGTAGGAAGAAAATATTTGCTTCTCCGTAACCATTCCGTTCCACTTCAAGAACGATCTGTCCGAAATTCATTTCCGGTACCACAATAGCTTTGGCTTTCTTTGCAAGTTCGGTTACTCTCTTCTCGGGAAATGGCCATACGGTAACAAGCTTTAGGCCGCCTGCCTTAATTCCGGATTCACGAGCCTGTTTTATTGCTTTGAGTACGGCCCGGGAAGTCGCGCCATACGAGATCACCACGACCTCGGCATCATCCGTATTCGTCTCTTGTACTTCCACAATTTTGTCGACCGCATTCCGTACTTTCCACATCAAAGGATGAACATTGTACTCCTGGCATTCCTCAAACATGATTGGATAACCACGGTCATCATGGGTCAGTCCCGTCACATGAAATCTGTAGCCTTGGCCGATGTCAACCATAGGAGGGACAAAGTCTTTGTCCCTTTTGAACGGCAAGTAGCTATCCTTCGCTCCCTCATAATACCTGCGCGTTTCGATGTTAATTTGGTCAGCCGGGGGAATCACCACCGTTTCTTCCAGTTGAGCAACGTATGCGTCTGACATTATTGCTACGGGGATGCGATAGCGTTCAGAGAAATTAAAGGCCTTGATGGTGAAGTCAAACATCTCCTGCGGTGAACTCGGCGCCAGGGCGACTATTTCATAATCGCCATGTGAGCCCCACCGTGCTTGCATCATATCACCTTGTGCGGCGTGGGTTGGTAGACCTAATCCGGGTCCGACACTTTGAATATCCGCAATCACGCATGGCGTTTCCAGCATTATACCGAGTCCAAGATGCTCCATCATGAGAGACAGACCCGGGCCCGAGGTCACGGTCATAGATTTTTTGCCGGTCCATGATGCGCCTAAGACCGCGGCCAGGGCAGAAATCTCATCCTCCATCTGGATGAAGGTGGCGCCTACTTCAGGGGCTCTCGCGAGGAATCTCTCGGAGACCTCGATCGAGGGTACAATGGGGTAGAGCCCCAAGAATCGACACCCGGCCGCCAGGGCGCCTTCAGCGCATGCCTGGTTGCCATTGAGAACGTGAGAGCCGGTCAACACCCCGGCCTTATCTGCTTTCATGCTACTCCTTTCGCAGTTGCTGGATCATGCTGAGTATATTGCGGAGATTCTAAGGGTGTCCAGGAATTCAATATTCAGGTATAACAGATCAGGTTCAGAAAACGTCAATCATTCTCGCAAGTGCTGCCTTGCCTCGATAATCCGGTAGTATGACCGGTGCTCTTCTCGTGCGTTTCACACCAGCCTCTTCGAGTTTCTGGACATACTGGTTCAGGTGATCTAGTGTGATTCCGCTCGCATCCTTATGCGATTTCACATACTCTGCAGTACTCATACCGGCTCTCCTGCCGAATACCATGCAGTCGAGAGTAGAGTTTCCCATTAAACGATTCTTACCGTGGACACCGCCTGATACTTCGCCGGCAACCCAGAGTCCGCCGACATTAGTTTTGCCCGAAGGGTCGGTCTCCAAGCCGCCGTTCTGGTAATGGAGAGTGGGGAAGACGAGTACTGGATCCTTGCGTATGTCGATGTCGTAGCGCTTGTACATCCTTATCATTCCTGGAAAGGCCTTTTCTATGTAACCCTTGCCATTCTTAATTTCGATCAGAGGCGTATCGAGCCAAACTCCCCTAAGTCCGGTCGGGGTCGTCAACCCTTTATCACGAACATAACACTCTCGGATGATTGCCGCAGCCTCGACATCCCTTGGTTCTAAAGGATAGACGAATGCTTCGCCATCGGCATTCACTGGTTGCGCACCACTGCCCCGTAGTTTTTCAGTAAGCAGGTAACCAACAATCTGGATTGGATAGGCAGCGCCGGTCGGATGATATTGTACAGCATCGATGTCGCGTAGTTTTGCACCCGCTCTATAGGCTAACACCACACCATCAAAAGTGGCGCCATAATGATTAGTAGTTGGAAATCCTCTTATGTGTAATCGACCATAACCACCAGTAGCTATGATCGTTGCCTTTGCCTTGACGATCTTGTAGTCTCCAGTCTCGATGTTCCAAAGGACTGCACCGGTCACTCGGTTACCTTCGGTGAGCAGTTCAATTGCCGGATAGTGTTCCAGATATGGAATCCCCCGCGTCCTGAATTCGTCTCTCAGCACCCGGAATTCCTCGAGTCCGGTGTAGTCGCGGCAGGAATGCATTCTCTTGACGGATATACCCCCGGCGAGTTTTTCTGCGAGATCGCCGTTTTCCTCACGGTCAAAAATGGCCCCCAGCTCGCAGAGCCATTTCATGATCAATGGTGCGTCTTCGACTAACGCTCGGACGACGTCTGGTTTGTTCGTGAAGTGTCCACCGCCAATAGTGTCTATGTAATGCTTCACGACTGAGTCAATGTCACGGTCCGCGGCTTGCGTTCCTCCCTCGGCCATGATGGAATTAGCATCACCATGCCGTAATTTGTTCGTGAGCAGGATATTTTCAGTAGCGATGCCGCTGTCATGGGCCCATAATGCGGCGGTAGTACCGGCCAATCCACCACCGATTATTAGGATATCAGGATTATAATCGACCTGGGAGAGGTCGATTTCGTCCTTTTCGACCAGTGGGTAGGCCTCGAGCAGATCGGCTACTTCATTGGGAGCATTATCGCCTTTATTGGGTCCAACTGATATCTCACGCTTGCCACCTGGAGCGTAATCTGGGTGGACTGTCAGGACTTCGTCTCTTTGCTTCATGGTCATAGCCGGCGGTGTGTAGTCCAGCCTTTTCTCACGTGTTTTTGCCACCTTTTCGATTTCCTTTCTCATGTCTTCAGGGTAGCCTTCAATGTATGTGAGTTCTGGCATTTTTCACTCCTTTCCTATTCTGGTTCTTTTTCGCGCTCAGTGTAAATTTGGCGTAGTTCCTCGACAGGACAAGCGGTAATCTTAGCCATCTCTTCGTTGAATGTGCCCTCATTGATTTCCTTGACTCTTTTTCTCAGATGATCCGGAACACCTTGTCCGTAGCGACCATACATTCTTCTTCCCAGTTGAGCAACGTTATACTGCACTATCTCGGCTGGACACCGCATCGCGCAGAGTCCACACTGTATGCAGTCAAAAGAAACATCAGCCAGTCCGTCGAAATCACCGCGTATCGCGTCTTGTACGTAGTCCATGACCTCTAGGTCCTGTGGGCATGCTTTTGTGCACGTATTACATGAGACACACCGGGCGACCTCGGGATAATATTTGATAAAAACCGAGGCTTCATAGGGTTCTTTCGTTATGTCATAGTCGGCCGTTTCTGCCGGCGTAAATGGTATTTGAACGAGGTACATGCCGTCTTCGGCTCTGGTTTGACAGGCCATGCCGGTCTGCAGCTTGTAATCCCCCTTCTTCCTAAATACTGTGGCGCATGCACCGCAAAAGCCCTGTCGGCAGCCAACGCCTCTCACGAATTTGTATCCCGCATATTCCATACCAGCTAGGATTGTTAGATCTGCCGGGACCTTGTAGGCTTTGCCCATGATGTATATTGTGATCCAGTTTTTGATATCTTTAGCATCGATCCCTGTCGTTGCTGCCTTATTCGCCTCGGCGATCCTTTCCATGATGGGACTCTTATTGTCTGCCATTATAAGCTCTCCTGTTATTGTTCTATCAACGCTTTTTTCTTAAGCAACGGCCGTGGATCAATATAATTCTGATCAAATCCATAGAATTCATTGCCTAAACCAAAGGCAATCGCCATCAGTTGCGTAACATAGAATATCGGAATCTCTTCAAAGTCAGGATGCGCCGCCTTCACTTCTTTCTGACGATTGTCGAGGTTAAATGCACAGAGTGGGCATACTGTGGCTAATGCCTCGGCACCTTCTTTTTGGGCATGAGAAAGTATGTCGTATGCCAACTCCGCGACGATATTTTTTTCTTTAACGGTTTGGTAACTACCGCAGCACACCCTCTTATAGGGTGTGTCGATAGGATCTGCGCCGAGTGATTCGAGCAGGTCTTTCTGTATCGTCGGATCTTCTGGATCGTCGATGCCGATCTCTTGGGGTCTTAGAATCATACATCCATAGTATGGAGCGATCTTTAGACCTTTCAGTGGTTTCTTCACTCGGTCACGGATTTTTTCGAAGCCCAGGGACTTCAGTAGCTCGAGAAAATGGAGGACTTCGACCTTGCCCTGATAATCCTCTTCCCGATACATGAGGTCGTTGATCTTGCTCAGGTCTTCGGCATTATTCTTCATGCGCAGGTTTGTGCTCTTCAAAGTATTGAAACACATGGCGCATAGCGTGACCAGGCGATTCTCGTTTTTCACCAAGCCATAATCATTCATCTCCTGAACCCGGACGAAGTTGCGTACCGAGGCCACGTGGTGGATTAAATCATCGTCGGCAAGCGAGAAGACGGTGCCGCAGCAATTCCAGCGGGGTATTTCTAGCAGCTCGATACCCAATGCGCGGGCCGTGGCGATGGCTGAGTTTTCGAAATTCTTTGCCGTTGTCTTCAGGGTGCATCCGGGATAATACGGTATTTTTGCAATGCCAGTGGGTGTTGTTTTCGTCGTTTCGGTTTTTGTCGTAGTCATTTTCTTCCTCCTATCCAGTGAATTTGCGGCAGGCACTAACCAATGCAATTTGAGGGAGGCAGGCCAGCTCGTCTTTTGGTATTGCTTTGAGGTCGATATAATCTATTGCTTTACGCAGTATGATTTGCCTTAAAGCCTCGGCCACTTTGGACACGTCAATCTTTCGCGGACAACGCACCGTGCACGTGAAACAGGAAGCACATAACCAGATCGCCTTGAAATCGAGGACCTCTTTCAACCCTAATTGAACTAACCTCATCCATTGCGAAGGGGTTATGTCCATCTCGGTGACAAGGGGACATCCGCCTGAGCAAGTACCACACTGGTCACAGAGGGTCACGACTTCACCGCTCAGCTCATTGACTTTGTTCAGGAATTTATCGTTTTCGGACGTGATTTCTACTTTCTTGATCATGATGCCTCCTTGGCTTTGTGTCCTGCATTCAGTTTAAGTGGTCCAAGCGAAGCCATTTCATCAATGAATTCGTTTACTACTTTTTGAAACTTGCCGCCTTCGTTAGCAGATATCCACTCCAACCGTACCCTTTGTGGTGCGATACCGAGTTCTTCCAGCAAGTTCTTGAGTAAAAATATTCTTGTTTGTGTCCGGTAGTTACCTGTAACATAATGACAGTCACCCGGATGACAACCAGCCACCAGTACACCCCAGGCACCTTTCTTGAGTGTGTCGAGGATCAGTTCTGGGTCGATGCGGCTTGAGCACATGGCTCGGATTATTCTGAAATGGGGTTTCATTTGAAGCCTCGAAGTGCCTGCAGCATCGGCTCCAGCATAGGAGCACCAGTTACAGCAAAACGCGACTATTTTCGGCTCGGTATTGCTCTTCATTTTTCCTCCTCTCCAAGTGCTGCGCCGACCATCGCCCTCAGTTGATTATCCATAAACCAATGCTGCTGTGAAGCCCCAGAAGGACATGCGGCTGAGCAGGAGCCACAACCCTGGCAAAGGATTTCGTTCACCTTGGCGATTCTCTTGTCATCCTTCAGCTCAGTCTTTATCGCATCGTATGGGCAGACACCCACACACGTTGCACACCCGCTGCAGAGATCCTCATCGACAACGGCGGTAATGGGCTCGACTGCATATACGCCTCTGTTCATCAATCGTATTGCCCGCGCGGCGGCGGCACTCGCTTGTGCCACGGTGTCCGGGATGTCTTTGGGTCCTTGAGCACACCCGCATATGAACACGCCGTCGGTAAGGGTATCCACGGGTTTGAATTTCGGGTGTGCTTCTTGTAGAAAACCACCCGGACTTCGCGTCATCCTCAATACATCGGCGGCTTGATTGGTTCCTGTGCCCGGAACCATGCCTACCGAGAGTACCACAAGGTCGAACTCGGATTCAATTATCTGGCGGGCAAGTGTGTCTTCAACTTTGAGAGTTACTTTTTTAGTCTTGGAATCTTCATTCACTTCGGCTACTCTTCCCCTGACGAATTTGACACCGGTTCTCTGTGCCCTCTTGTAATATTCTTCGAAACCCTTGCCAAAGGCGCGGAGATCGGTATAGAATACATACACATCCTTTTTCGGGTCTGCTCTTTTTAGGAGCTGAGAGAGTTTCGTCGCATACATGCAACAGATCCTCGAGCAGTATTCGTTTCCAATTTGCTCATCCCGAGACCCAACGCACTGTATGAATGCGATTCTCTTGCCAACCTCTCTAGTCGGTCTGCCCTCTGCTTCGTGGACGATCATCCGTTCCATTTCCAGCGAGGTTATTACGTTCTTGTTCGTTCCAAAGCCATACACCTTCTTCTCTTTGGCATCGAAGATATCATAACCAGTGGCGACGATTATGGTGTCCACCTTGAGCTCGATCTTCTCTAACTTTTGTTCGAAATCTATGGCGTCATGAGGACAGACTTTCTGACAGTTTCCACATTTTCCGTTTTCAAGGTAGATGCAAATGGATTCATCGATGAGGTATCTATACGGAACGGCAAATTCGAAGGGCATGTATATCGCCTTACGGTTTGTTAATCCTTCTTCGAATTTATTAGGCACCTTAACCGGACATTTTTCCTCACACATAGCGCAGGCGACACAATTATCATTCACATAAGTGGGTTTCTTATTGATTGTTACTTCGAAGTTGCCCAGAAAACCGCTGACTTTTTCCACTTCCGAGTTGGTGTATAGCGTGATATTGGGATTACTTGGAACATCGGCCATCTTCGGAGAAAGGATACAAGCCGCACAGTCCTCAGTGGGAAAGGTCCTTGCCAGTTTGGCCATTTTTCCACCGATGGTAGGTTCCTTCTCAACGAGGTAGACTTCAAACCCGGCATCGCCCAGGTCCAGTGCTGCTTGAATACCGGCAATACCAGCACCGATGATGAGGACCTTTTTACCGATGGGCATGGTTTTCCTTTCTAGGGATTCATCTAATTTCACTTTAGCAATTGAAACACTAACGAGATCCTTTGCCTTTTTTGTGGCAAGGTCCGGTTCGTCGAAATGGGGCCACGAGCATTGCTCGCGGATGTTTGCCATCTCAAAGACATACGGTGAGAGTCCGGCTTTCTCAACGATATCCATGAAAGTTTTGCCGTGGAATTGAGGTGAGCAGGCAGCTATTACGATTCTGTCAAGATTGTGTTTCTTTATGTCTTCTAGAACTAGATTCCGGCCAACGTCAGAACACATATGTGCGTTGTCTCGCACGATGGCAACATCAGATTGCTTCTCGGCAAACGATGTTAATCTCTTGATATCGACGACTTCGGATATGTTCCCGCCACAATGGCATACATACACACCGACCTTCATGGTTCACTCCTTTGGATGTTGTTGGACATTGCCATTGTAATTTGCCTCTTGATCACTTTGCACAACCAAGTAAATTCGGTCATGAATCATGCTCCTTCAGTTTCTAAACTCACCAAACTTCACTCCTGTCAAAGAGTCGATTATACTCTTCATATAGCGATTTCGCGTTTCTGATGGGTCAAATATCGCGATTCCTTCCTTAATGGGTTTGTTTGTTACAATAACCCCCAATGCTAGAGATTATAGCAAAAACCTTACAGTTGTCAACATATGTGTGCATTTATAAGACCCCTTTTCATGGGTAAAGGTAACTGCATAACATAGTCTGTGCAATGTGAGACTCTTGGTGGATGAGGTATGGGTAATTCTCTATTCAATAGAGTTTAAATATGTTGACAAAAGCCTTATTTATCGTTTATTTTCGACCAAGTTTTTCGAATTCTCTTCGTCTTTGACGGTAATATATATTGCGAACTCAGGACATAGCATTTCACATAGATGACACTCAACACATGCGTCGGCATTCACGGCGACCGGAGGATGGTAGCCTTTCAGATTGTACTCCTCAGACATCTCTAGAACATCCGTGGGGCAATACTCGACGCAAAACCTGCAGCCTTTACAGCGTTCCTTTATGATGTGAATATCACCATGAGTGATCTTTATTTTGTCACTATCTAAAGGCTTTCTCCATAGGCGCATGTTTTCTCCTTGCCGCAATTATATGCAAAAACAAATCTATGTCAATATTGACGGATGGACAATGGGTGTTATAATCATAGGATGCGTAAACTTTATCTGGTACCCGTAATACTCGTCGGCCTTTTCCTCTTGATTTTTGTGCTTGCGGGCACACCCTTTGTCTTGAATTTCGTCAGTCAGAAGATTCAATCGATCGTGCAGACCGAGACCGGGGTTGGGCTCATCATCGGTTCGATCAGGGGGAATCTATTCTATTCACTGCGTGTCGAGCATATCCAGGTCCCCGGTGCCGTCGAGATTGCGAGACTGAATATCGCTTATAATCCCATCGGTCTGTTATCCAGGAAGGTCGATATCACCTCTGTATCGATTGATGGACTCGATGTGGACATTGATGGGGTTACAGAGATCGTGGAGAACATGCCCCGTAGGACAGACAGCATAACCTCAGCCGAGCCGTCACCATGGAGAATATACATACGGGAATTGTTGGTGACTAACAGTGCTATTATGAGCTCATTTGTGGAAAAACCGATGACTGCTTCTCTGGATCTGAGCGCAGCAATGCTGCCCGACAGGTTCATGATCGACAGTTTGCGAATTGCA
>DAOVAN010000130.1 GCA_030671005.1 Caldifarciminota bacterium | reverse complement strand
GACAGGCTACATAGGAGGGCGCAGGGCAATCAAAATGGTAAACTGCTGATTACAGATATGATAGAAGGTCAGAAGCGAGCCGCAGGATTAGCCACGATTGCAGTGGAAGATTATTGGATGCATTGGATGCAGAGGTGGATGATGGAGAAACTAGGGTTTCAGTCAATCAGTTCGTTTAAATTGAAGCACAGGACATATAAAAAAGGACAATGTTTCACCGCCCACCTGATGTGGCTGCCGATAACTGCTCGGTCTACACCGCCAACCTGGAATAAAGTCCAGTTGCTTGATGGTGTGATTTTTTGCCCGAGCCATCCTCTGTATTGGGGGAAATACGGCTGCGCAAAGTCGGGGTTACGCCATGTATATGAGTGTTGTTAGAAGTCACGAGCGTTTGGTTTTTATTGACAGAGGCCGGAAAAGCTATTTACTTTGTAAGTAGGAGGCACAATGGCAAAGACAAAGAACTTGAAGGAAATTTTAGTTCTACTACGGAAATATAGCCAGTTGATAGTCGACCTCGGTTATGCCGCGGTGCTGGAGGATAATCTCGAACTAGCTCAAGAGGCATTCAGGGTGAAAGCAGAGATAAAGGAGTTGGATTATCAATTAAGAAAAGAAGCATTGATGGTCGCGCGTTTGTCTAGATCCGCAAGAGAGGATATACCACAGATTGCCAATATCTTACAGATCGGGGTTGCGATCAAAGAGATATCTGATGGTATTGATGATTTGATTGAAATCGCCATCAGAAATGTTGGAGTTCATCCTATTATCAAAATAGCCTACTCACGAAAGGACATCAGAATAGCAAGGCATGAAGTTGGGGCTGACTCGGAGCTGGACGGTAAGAAACTGGAGGAAATCAAGTGTGACCCGAAGTCTGGGTTTAGGATAATCGCTTTGCGGCGTGGCGATGAGTGGACCCTTGATCCTCCCGGAGCGAAAAGAGTAAAAAGCGACGATGTATTGATCATCGAAGGCAATGATGTGGCGATAAGAAAGATGCAGGAGTATGTCAAAGGCAAGAAGAAGGAAGCGAAGAAGTAGAAGAGTAATAACTGATATCCTCCTTCAGGCGACGCCCGTAGTAATCCTTACATCGGTCGGCGAGATGTTTGCAGGCTCAATATTGGGTAAGATGCACGAGCGACTCGATCTCATCCCCGGTTTGATAATCCTCGTGCCCGCAATCATGGGGTTGAGAGGGAATATCGGGGCCGCCCTCGGTTCGAGAATCTCAGCCTCACTCCATCTCGGTCTTGTCGGCAAGAGATTCACCTTCAATAAATTCAACCTGAACAATATAGAAGCAGGGTTTTTGCTCTCGTTGGCGGTGTCAATAATCATCGGCTTGACCGCTCGACTAGCCTGTCAAATCTTTGGTCTCCCCAGTATACCACTAGTGAACCTGCTCTTGATCGCAATCTTGGCTTCAGCCATGGCTTCGCTCGTACTCATTCCATTCACGGTCACGCTCACATATTTCGCTTTCAACAAACATCTGGATCCTGATAATATCGTGGCACCGATTATCGGCATGATAGGAGATGTGGTAACTGTGGCCGTAGTATTCATTGCTGCGGACGTCGTCTTGAGACTCAAGATTGACAACGCATGGAGTCTTTTGCTCTTGCCCGCGGTCCCTATGATTATCCGGCGCGTCCCGAAGCGTTATAGACTTCCGAATATCTTAAAGCAGAGCATTCCCATTTTATTTTTGTGTACGGTGTTTGGCGTTCTTGCCGGGATAATTCTCCATTGGCAGTACGAGAAATTCTATCTCGTTCCGGGTCTTCTCATTCTGGTCCCGCAGATTATTGCCAAGGCAGGAAGTATCGGCGGCATCTTTGGCGCCCGGTTCTCATCCGGGCTCCACCTTGGATATCTAAGGCCTTATCGCATGAATAACTATGTGACGAAGAACTTCATTGGCGCGATGGCGTTGGCGGCTCTGATTGCACCGATTGTTACTCTGATCACCAAATTCGGTGCAGAGTTATTTAATATCCCGATGATTCCATTCATGCCGCTTCTCTTTATTAATGTCTTTGCGATTTTGATCATAACTTTGATGGTCTTCGTCCTCGATTATGTGACCGCATCCCTTTCATATAAGATTAGGATCGATCCCTCAAACTCAGTGATACCCCTTGTCACTAGCCTCGGCGATATCATAGGGACGGTTGTGCTGATATTGGCAATAGCGATGTTTGTTTGATAGAAAGAAACCGTCCCCTGTCTGATTCCAGTCTTTTCATGGCAGTTTTGTGGGACTGATGAGCCGGTGTGAAGAAGCCCGAGATTGTGGTGCGGGATGAATTAGTTACGATTTTATCATAACAAGCACCATTTTGAATTTCTCCAGAGCCATGAGAGCATGCGGTTCATTGGCCGGCATGATGATCATTTCGCCAGCGCTTAATTTGTAATCTTTCCCTGAGATTGTGATTTTGGCTGCGCCATCGAGGATATAGACCAGAGCATCGAAAGGCGCAGTGTGTTCACTCAGACCCTGTCCTTGAGCAAAAGCGAATAGAGTCACGGTGCCCGTTTTCTTGTTTATTATTTCTCGACTGACGACCGAATCGGCTTGGTAATCAAGCAGACCAGCTAGATTGATCACCTGGGCGGCTAAATTCTCTAGGTTTTCCTGTTGATTATTCATGGTCTCCTTTTTGGGTTAAATAACTACATAACAATAGCACTTATTGGGGCAGTCGTTCAGCGAGCCAGTCTTTGAGGGAGTCGCTCGCTGGCATTTTTTGTTTCCAATCGGGGTCCTGGTAAAAACCTTCATGGCGAACCGTTACCAGCTCATCCAGGATGGCTGGACGGTTGGCAGTGATATCTTCACCATGAAGGTGTTCTGGGTAGTTGTAGGCACTCGGTAATTCTTGAATTTCTTCTACCGTGAGCGTTGCGAGAATGACTCCGGACAAAATTGCCTGGTGAATGAAGATTGCATACCGTTCGTCTTGCTTGTAGAGTTGCTGCAATTCGGGTTTCTGATAGACTTTGAAGAAAGTATCGCGCCAGGTTTTGAACAAGACGTTTTCGGGTCGCGTGATGAGGATCCCAGCATTGAAGTATGGACGGACTATCAGGTCATCCCGGTATGCCAAGTCCTTACCATCGGACAGCAGAAAAGCTGTGGGCTCATGTAGTATTAGCGTATTCGAGCTTAGCCAGATGAGAAAATCTGTTTTGCCCACGGCCATGGACTCGGCTATGGCAGCAGCATGGATGTCGGCGGCAAAGAAGAAACGCAAGGCGTCATGATTGATCTCATACGGGATGAGGGTAGTATTAAACTCTGATAGCCTGTTTTGGAAATTGCTTGAGAGTTGCTTTTCGTATTGCGGTACGAAGCACCATATCGGAGCCTGGGACAAGGACCCGGCGAAATCCCGGATGCTCTCTACGAGAAGCAGGGCATTTGTCTCTGACCGATTGGTCGGGTAGACGACGGTAGAGAATATCAATTGCTCTTTGTTCTTTTCTTGGGCAGACGCCATGGTAATAGAACTAAGTAGTATTATTGCGGCCAAGAATATGAGGCATATGTTTCTTCGCCAGGAGTTCTGCCCTTCTTTCAGACACATGGCATCTTATACACCTTTACGCGTCACTACTAGTCGCAGCCGAGGTCCTGTAGCGCCTGCTTTTTCTTCTCTATCCCTGCTTTATAAGCAGCCATTTCGAAACGGCGGTGCTGGCCAGGTGAATCTGTAAAGCCTTCGGTTTTTGCCTGTTTGTGGTGGGTCATTTCATGAGCCAGAGCAGCGTCGAACAGTTTTTCGCCTGCAGTCCAGCCGTATTTCTGACGATAGTTGTTGAGGACGTTATTGTAATTGCCTGGTACGATGTTGCCATTGCTGTCGATGATCATGACGGCATTTCCATCAGTGTTGTAGCCCCATATTGAACCATCGGGTGCTGTGCTCATCGCGGTTTGCGTTGTCGCATTCCCGGCTGGGGCAGGCGTCGAGGTGAAGAACCCGTTGATCTGGTCCATGGTAAGACTATTCGGATCATAAGAACCGAGCCCCCCATTGTTGTAAATGAACTCGGCCAGATTCATTACCGCTGCATCATATCCAGCCCAATCCAGACCATCTTCGATGGCTCGTGCCAAGATGTCTAGATTCTCATAGGCGGCGAGAAGGATTTGTTCGTTCTTGAGTTTTTGCTTTATTGTTGCACAAGCCTTTTCTTTTTCATCTTCCTGGTTTGCGGGTCGGAGCGAAGTTTCGATACGCTGTGACGAGGTGTTACCAGGCATTGCTGTGTTTCCCCAGGGTTTGTATTCTATTTCATCTTCGCCACTGATTCCGCATTCTCTTTCAGCTACTGCATATTGCCAGGCCTTCTTGATGAGGTCGGCGTGCCCGGCCGCCCAGGGTACTGGCTGCTTGGTCGTGCTGCCCATGATCCTGTCCAGGGCATATGAAAGGTGT
>DAOVAN010000142.1 GCA_030671005.1 Caldifarciminota bacterium | reverse complement strand
GACCTCGAGTAGTCTCTTGTAGAGCGCCGTTCTTTCGTAAGCGCTCGGAATGTATTTGCTTGGGAAAAAGGCATCAAGCCTGAGATCCAGAATAGGCTCGCGGGTGACGCCTTTGCCCTGCAACTCGCTCACCGAGTCACTTAAGAGCCTAATATAGTGATGATAGCCTATGGAATTGATGTTTCCCGACTGCTCTTTGCCGAGTAGATTGCCGACTCCCCTGATTTCCATATCGCGCAGGGCCAGACGGAAGCCTGAGCCTAGTGAGGTGTAAGAGACCAGGGCACCCAATCTTTTTTTGGCTTCGTCACCCATACGGGCATGAGATAGTACTATGAAGTATGCATAACCCTGGAGTTCGCCGCGACCAACGCGTCCTCTCAATTGGTGCAAATCCGCCAGTCCGAATTTGTGTGCCTGGTCGACAATGATCGTGTTGACCCGGGGCATATCGAGCCCGGATTCGATAATGGCAGTGGAAAGTAGTACGTCGTATTTGCCGTCAATGAACTCGACCATTCGCCGGGCACTGATGTCCTCGCGCATCCTTCCGTGCAAGAGGCATATCCTCAAGTCAGGCATGGTCCTTAGAAGTCTGGTTCTTATTGTGTCGATTGTCTGTATCCGGTTGTGTACAAAGAATACCTGACCTCCTCTTTCGAGCTCTGAGCTGATGATATTTTCTATTGCTTCGTCGTCGAAATGCATGATCTTCGTCATAATATCTTTTCTGCCCACCGGTGGCGTGTGTATGTTGGAAATATTCTTCAATCCAGTGAGTGCCATGTAGAGGGTGCGCGGGATCGGTGTTGCCGAAAGATACATAATGTCGATTCCTGGCCGAAGGGACTTTATCTTTTCCTTTTGCGCAACACCAAACCTCTGCTCCTCATCGATGATCAGCAGTCCGAGATCGCGAAACTTGACATCGGGTTGCAGCAACCGGTGTGTGCCAATGACGATGTCGAATTTACCGGCGGCTGTGCCTTTCAGTATCGTCTTCAGTTGCTCTTTTGTCCGAAACCGGGACACCATTTCAACGTAAACCGGGAAAGGGCTCAGCCTGTTCTTGAATGTGTTGTAGTGCTGGAACGCGAGCAGGGTTGTGGGGCACAGGAGCATCGTTTGCTTACCGTCTAAGGCTGCCTTGAATGACATGCGCAGCGCGATTTCGGTTTTGCCGTAGCCGACATCTCCGCAGACTAATCTTTCGGCCGGTTTGGGTGCTTCCATGTCCTTTTTCACATCATTGATAGCCTTCATTTGATCTCTTGTTTCTTCGTAGGGAAATGTCGTCTCCAATGCCTTCATCTCGAAGGTGTCCGTGGAGTATGCAAATCCAGGTTCCTGCATGCGCTGGGCATAGAGTTTCAGTAGATCGATCGCTAGTTTCTCGGTTGCTCGTTTTATTCGTTTCTTCATGCGCAGCCAGACTTCGCCGCCTAGTTTGGAGAGACGCGGTGGCCGGTCGCCCGTGGCAATAAACCGTTCCAGCAAGTTCAATCGTTCGATTGGCAGGTATAGTTTATCTTTCCCGGCATAGGCTATTTCGAGGCATTCAATCTTCTTGCCCTCGAGATCGACCAGGGACAGTCCCTTGTATTGACCGATGCCGAAATCCGTGTGTACGACATAGTCATCCTCTTTGAAACCCATGAGGTCATCAATGAACGGTCCCTTGTATGCTCTCTTTCTCCGTCTCAGCTCGCCGAATATCTCATGTTCAGTTAGGTAGACAACGCGTTTGGTCGTATCGACGAAACCCAATTCCAGAGGTGCACGGTAGATCTCGATTTCGCCAAGTATGGAACGGAGTTTCCGGACGAGCGAGGAGGATGCCAGGAATTTGAAGGCATACTCACGTTCGTTCATGTCGTTTATTAGTGCCCTGAAATCACCGAAATAGGTGCGCGGTGGGGTGAATTCATACTGCAATTCTCCGCGCGTGGTGAGGACTAGTGTTTGTTGCGGCAATTGAGTATCTGTTTCTGTTACTACGATATATTCGTCGGTGATAGAGTCGATCAGGGGTCTAGATTCGGCGTCTGCGCCTGCCAGCTTGATGCTGATGTTCTCAATGTTTTCGATTGACCGTTGTGTCTGGGTATCGAATTTCCTGATCGAGAAAATTTTATCACCGTACAGTTCGATCCTCACGGGAAGGCTATTTGCTTCAAAGAAGTCGATTATTCCACCGCGCGCCGCATATTCGTTTTCTTCCTCGACATTGTCTTCGCGTGAGAATCCGGTTGCCTCTAACCGTTTGATCAGTTCTTCCCGGTCGATCTCTTGGTGCACGCGGAGAGTCACATTGTCTTTGCGCACCACTTCTTTTGATAGATTTTCTTTGGTCACTATTACAATTTTCGATTCCATGTAGAACGGATGGTCTTCATCGACGAGCGTCGTATCGTCACCGATTTTTCTGAACTCGCGCCAGTATCTTCTCAGATGCTCTTCGGCAGGAATGAGGATGACCGGTTTTTGTTCTGCTAATTCATGGACAAGTACCGTAGTCGATGAGCCATAGAGTCCACCGACGGTGAGCCGCTTTTTTCTTGACAAGGTGTTGATTATTTCTGTGACCGGAAACAGGTTGAGCTTCATTGTTACTTTGCTCATATCTGCACTGGTCTTGGGGACTTTTCGCTTGTGTGTTTTTATTTTAATTCTTTGATATAATTACACCCAGGGCGATTGAGTTTAGCTTGGTTGGCGGGTCGTCGGCACGCGACAGCATTATGATCGGACGTAGGGCACCGAGCACCATGCCCGCACCTCTGGTCTTTGCGAAATACATCAAGCCTTTCGCCCAAATGTTGGCGGCTGAGATGTTGGGCATTAGGATAAAGTCGACATCGCCGGCTACGGGGCTGTCAATTTTCTTAATCATGGCTGCTTTTTCCGAGACGGCAACATCGAATCCAAATGGGCCACCAATCGTGCAATCAGATATTTGCCCGGATTTATTCATCTCGACTATCTGCGCTGCATCAACGGTTTCGGGCATGTCCGGATTGATTGTTTCGCTCGCCGCGACCAAACCGATTTTGGGGTTCTGGATTCCCATCATACTCAGAGCCTCAACCGCGTTATTGATGATTTCGACCCGAGCCTTGAGGTCTAGCTTTGGGTTCATGCCACCATCAGACATGAACAGTAATTTATGATAACCAGGAATCTGGAACGCGGCAACGTGACTCAGGATTTTCCCGGTTCGAAGACCCCATTCCTTGTTCAATACACCCTTCAGAAATGCCGATGAGGATAGCATGCCCTTCATCAAGAAGTTACCCTTTTCCTTGACCAGAGAGATCGCCGTTATGAGTGATTGGTTCTCGTCTTGTTCATCGTGTACTTCGAATCCTGTTACATCGAGCTGCACCGTTTTCGCGAGTTCGGAGATCTTCGTTTTGTTGCCTACCAGCACCGGGGATATGAGTCCCAGCTCATGAGCCAGCCGGATGCCTTCGAGCACAGCTTCATCTTCGGCGCAGACGACGACACATCGTTTCTTGCCTTTATGTTTCGCGGATTCTATGAGTTCTTCAAATGATTTCATCTTTGCAGCTACGGATTTTAGGAACGCTTTTCAATAGTCACTTGATACCAGGCTATTGCCGTTCCGTCATTCTTCAGAGAATTTTCTTAAGTGTTTTGATCAATCGTCTGTTTTGTTCCTCGGTTCCAATGGTAATGCGCAAGGCGTTAGGAAAATCATATTCCTTAATAGTCCGTGCAATTATACCATTTTTCTGGAGGTCCTCGAAGACAATCTGGCTATCTTTGTTAAAATCAACAAGAATAAAATTGCCGTGTGTAGGAACATACATGAGGCCCAGTTTCTTATAGGCATCATAGAGAAAGGATTTGCCCGCTTCATTTATTTCACGGCCTTTCTTTACATGCTCATAATCATCGAGTGCGGCGATTCCTGCATGTTGTGAGATTCTGTTTACGTTGAATGAGATCCTTAACTTCATCAAGTTGGAGATTATGTCGCCGTTTGCGAAGCCATAACCCAGTCTTGCTCCGGCAAGACCGTATATCTTCGAAAAAGTACGCAGGATCACTAGATTCTTTCCTTCGTTGAAATATTTGGATGAATTAGGATAATCGGGGTGATCAATATATTCATAATATGCCTCA
>DAOVAN010000047.1 GCA_030671005.1 Caldifarciminota bacterium | reverse complement strand
TGACTCTCGTAGAGTCACCGTGACTCTACGGAGATGCTGAATTTTTCGGCAAAATCAAGATTTCGCGAAAATTCGCAAAGGCGAAGAAGGGCTCAAATCATGTCTGTCCGGCTTGTTTCGCGATTTTGTAGTTGTTTGATTCATCAAACATGCCCAATAAATTGGGCAACTACGAGCGCGGTTATTGGTCCGATGAATCGGGCGACTTTTGTAAGAATTCGCACAATTGACAAAATGGTGCTTGGGGTTATAATGACTGAATGCGTATTGTAGTATGTGGGATCGGTAGTAGGGACCGCGGTGATGATGGGTTCGGACCATATATCATCGACCACTTAAAGGATAGTGGTATTGTGGAGAAGATGGACTGTGAGCTGTACCCTGAAAACTACTTGAACAGAATTTGCTCAATGTCCCCAGATTTAGTGATTTTTCTGGATGCGATGAGTGGCGGGGAAGGCGAGGCCGTTTTGTTGAGAAACGAAGATATCATCGAGAGGAGCCCTCTTTCCGTGACAACGCACAACCTACCCTTCAGTGCGGTGGTCCAATTTTTAAGAGAAAGCGGGGTGCCAGATATTTTCTTCTTAGGTGTTCAAGCCGCGTCATATGAGCGATTGTCCGGGCGAGTTAAGGATATCGCTGACCGTTTAATCGCGGTTTTGAACACTATTGACAAAGAGCAGGGTTTTGATCTAATACGTCTCTATGAGGCATTATCTGAACAACTCAGATAATTTCCAACACTTCATTGATTACATCTCAACGACATCCTTGGAAAGTAATGGTGTGGCGTTCAGTCATGAATCGCAACTTAGGTATCCGATCATAATGGTCAACGCTTTGTTTTTGTGCAAGTGTTGACAGGGTGCAAGATATTGGTATAATTGACTTCTATGAAATCCTATCTACTATCCCCAGATAAATTATTAGGCTTTGTTAAGAAACTATCAAAAGATGGGTCTCTGTTTTACCCCACATTGGAAAATGGCAAAACGCATCTGGTCAGGTTCGATGAGAATACCGAGTTCGAGCCCAATTTCGGGAAAATAAGAACCGCAGAGAATATAAAACACTTCTTCTTCCCGAGCCGGGATACAGTGGCGAAGTTTCCGAAAGACAAGGCGAAGCCGTTGGAGAAGCGTTATCTCCTAGGTGTCAAGAATTGCGACCTGCGGGGGATCGATGTCTACGACCGTGTGTTCACAGGGTGGGAACCAGTTGACCCATTGTACAAAGAGCGCAGAGATAAGACGATTGTTATTTCGGCGGACTGTCCTGAACCCGAAGACTCATGTTTCTGTAATCTCTTGGCTCTCAACCCGTATGCTGATGGCATAAGTGATTTGAATATCACCGAGGTGCCTAATGGGTTATTATTCGAGGTGCTGACCAAGCGGGGCGAGGAAATAATCAATGCTCACAAAGACCTTTTTACGGAGGCAAAGGAGGAGGATGAGAAGGAGCGTACGAAAGTACGCGATGGCGCGGTAAAAAAACTGAATGCTATCAATAGCAAACCTTTCAAAAAGGATTTAGCGGCTAGAGTGGGTGCGGCAAACAGGGAACGAATTCGTGATGCACGCGACGAGTGTGTTGAGTGCCACGCTTGTTTACACGGCTGCCCGACTTGCTACTGTTTTCTTTTGGGCGACTACAAGAGAGGAAAAGAAATTGAGCGGGTCAGGCTTTGGGACGCATGCTATTATGCGGCATACGCACGGGTTGGAGGTGGAGCTAATCCACGGAGCAGGATTGACGAAAGATTCTGGAACCGCTTTCAATGCAAATTTGATTTCTTCTTTGGTTATGAGAAGATTTATGCCTGTTCGGGTTGTGGGAGATGTCTGTTAGGTTGCTCAGCAAAAATCGACATAAGGGAGATCCTATGGAACCTATAAATCCATACTATCCAATCCCGGTTAAGATCAAAAAGATAATACCCGAAACGCCCAACATCACCACTTTCATCTTGGACGGTAAACCGATTGACTTCGAGGCTGGCCAATTTGCCGAATTGACCATTCCGAGTGTTGGTGAGGCACCATTTACCCCGTCTTCTTCACCGTATGATAAGGATCTGGAATTCACTATCATGAAGGTTGGCCGTGTCACCGATACGTTGTTCAGTTTGAAAGAAGGCGAGATTGTCGGGGTCAGGGGTCCTTTTGGGAAACCCTACCCGTTGCAGAATTTCAAGGGCAAGGAGGTGTTCATTGTCGGTGGCGGCGTGGGATTAGCTCCTCTGAGATCACTGTTTCTGGCGTTATTGCATAAGATAAAAGACTACAAGAAGATCTACATCAGGTATGGCGCGAGAACGCCTGAGGATATCGTATACAAGCATCTGATCCCCGAATGGCATAAGATCGATGGTGTTGACATGTTATTGACGGTTGATGTTGGTGATGATTCTTGGCAGGGCAGGGTTGGAGTTGTCACCGTGATTCTGGACGAAATTCCCGTTGATGTGAAGACTTCGCCCACGGTGGTCTGTGGACCGCCGCTCATGATGAAATTCACGACTCAAAAACTGGTCGAATCCGGATTCAAGCACGAGAACATATACCTGTCGATGGAAAAGAACATGTCATGTGGTCTGGGTAAGTGCAATCATTGTCGCGTGGGCAAGTTCTATGTGTGTAAGGATGGTCCTGTGCTTACGTGGAAGGATGTAAAGGATATTGAGGAGCCATTTCTATGAAGAACATCGACCCTAAAGCCATTACAGTCAAGAAGGCGCTGTGCCCATTCTGTAGTTTCGGTTGCGAATTTGGCGTAGTCTTTAACGATTTTGGAATAACAGGAGTGGAATATATCAGCAAGGGGAGTAGCGGTGGAAGACTATGCCCACGGGGAAGCGCCGCTGCGATGTACCTGGATCATCCGCGGCGATTATCCACGCCGATGAAGAAGCAAAAGTCCTTAGAGTGGTCAAAGATCGTCAAGGAATTGAAAAAGGTAGTCAGTAACCCGAAGAATGTCGCTGTGACATTTGACCGCAACATAACCCTGGAGGAATATGCATCAATAATCGGCTTCTGCAAGAACGCTGGTATCGACGACATTTCTTCGACATATTTTGAGCCTGAGACAAACTTAAGGTCATTCTTGCCCAAAGCGTTTTCCATGACTGAGGTAGACGATGCACAATTGGTGCTGCTTTTGGGCGATCCGTTCAACCAGGCGCCGATGTCATCACGTGCGATCATCGACTGGAAATTGAAGGATAAGAAGAATGAGCTCGTGGTCATCGATTCTATTAACACACACACGGCTGGCTTCGCCAGCAGATTCATGAAGGTCAATGTCGGAACCGAACCACTACTGTTCTTCGCACTGGCTCAGGAAAAAATCGAGGGCGTTGATATTACGAAAGCGACGGGCATTGAGAGTTCGGTTATCAATGATGTATCAAAGGCCATCAAAGGTGTGAAGAAGGGTTTGATCTTCGTGTGTCTTCCCTTTGCGCACACATACGATCCAAGATTGTATGCAGAAGGTCTCGCACGGTTGCAGAGTTTCAGTGGCATGAAGGTTGTACCCTTTGTAGAATTCATGGGTCATAAGGGGAACCAGAATTTTGCCTCCATTATCGATAAGGTGAAGAAAAAGAAGATAAAATATTTGCTGAATTTCGGCGAACTTTTTCCGTTCTACTATCCGCAAATGGCCGATGACCTTCGAGCCCTGAATATCTATGCGACTGCGACGCTCAAATATGATGGGTACAACGCGCTCCCGGTGCCTTTGAATCTTGAGAAAGATGGCACGATTATCACAACATTCGGTAAGAAGAACCTCGGTGGGAATATTGAACCCCCGAGCGGCACCAAGTCGATAAATGAGATTCTTAGCCTGTTATCTGACGGACGAGGCAAGGGTGAAGCATTACGGCCACCAGAAAAGAAAGTGGATGTTGCAGAACGCGTGCGTAGGCTTGCCGAAGTGAGCGTCACCAAGAAGAAAAATCTCAGACTGGTCGGCGAGAAGGTCGCCTATAATTTCCTTGGGTTCTTTGAAGGGGAAGCACTGAAAATGAACCCTCGAGACGCGGCGGAACTTGGCATCACGGTGAATGATTATGCATCTGTGACATCGAAGCATGGTAGCGTTGATTTGCCAGTAAAACTGACCGAAGACGTAGGCAAAGGAATCGTCGCGGTGCCGGCCGAGACCCCAAGCGTCAAGGGGCTCTTCGAATATCTGATTGATTCTGGAGATAATACTATCAATTTCATTCCAACCGAGGTGAAAATATGCAGAAAAGAATAGTATTGGATCTTGATCTATGTTGTGGCTGCCGCTCTTGTGAGGCTGCGTGTAGGGTTGCGTTCAAAGGTGAGGCGCGCATTAGACATGGAGACATCGCCGGTGTTGCGTATCTGCCGCTTGCGTGTAAGCATTGCAAACAACCATTGTGCCTTGCATCTTGCCCGGTTGAGGCAATTACGCGGGACGAAAACACAGGGCTCGTGCTTCGCTCGGCGAATATTTGTATCGGTTGTAAGAGTTGTGCGTATGCTTGTCCTTTTGGTGTTATCGATGCACCTCTGGTCAGGCACATATCACAGAAATGCAGCTTGTGTGTTGATCGTGAAGAAGGTCCAAGGTGTGTTGCGGCTTGTTCTTCAGGTGCTCTGCAGTGGCTATCTGACGAGGAGATTGAGAGACATGAAATCGGTATGAGAATGGTTTCAAAGGATTTATTTTTCAGGAGAAAGGCATGAGCGTAGTCAGAGTTCTTTTTTCATATATTGTATTTCCAGGTCTTATCTTCACAGCTGTGGTCGGGCTTTTTCTTACCTGGATTGATCGTAAGGTGACGGCGCGCATTCATTGGCGTGTAGGTCCTCCCTGGTATCAGCCGTATGCAGATTTCCTCAAGTTGCTCTTGAAAGAGACGATCATACCCGAGGGAAGCTCCAAAGTACTTTTCCTGCTTGGTCCGATCATGGGTCTTGTTGCGATGAGTATCTTAGCGGTGATGCTTTTCTCAATGAATATCAATCCGCACAACACCTTTGTCGGTGATCTGATAGTAATTATTTATTTGTTAGCAATCCCTCCACTGGGTCTGATGCTTGGTGGTTCGGCATCGAAAAATCCGTTGGCAAGTGTTGGGGTTTCTCGGGAAATGACCCAATATTTCGCGTATGAGCTACCATTTCTAATAGTGATCGCAGGCATCATATTGAAGAGCGGCGGCAGCGTTAAATTCGGTGAGATCATTCTCGCCCAAAGAGCGAGCGGGCCTTTCTTATATTCGATCTCAGGTGTCATAGCCGCGGTTGTTATTCTTCTGTCAGCCCAGGCAAAACTCGGATTCGTGCCTTTTGATAGTCCGGAGGCCGAGCAGGAAATCATGGCTGGCCCGTATATAGAATATTCCGGTGTACCCCTTGCCATGTACAAGGTGGTACGGGCAATGATGTTGTTCCTCTTGCCGCTTTTTCTCATTTCGGTGCTCTGGGGAGGTTTCGCTAACTGGTGGGCAATCTTGAAATTCCTCTTGATAATCGTTCTCATGATACTCATAAAAAACACTAATCCGAGACTGCGCATCGATCAATCGCTTAGGTTCTTCTGGTTAGGCATCGGAGGGCTATCCATAATCGGGTTGGTTCTTGCGGTTTACGGTTTATAAAGGAGAATGATATGGCGAATGCTAAACTTTGGGGGTTGAAAAAATCGCCGTGGGTATTTCACGTAGCTGCGGCTTCATGTAATAATTGTGATATTGAAATACTCGATATTCTGACGCCGCGCTGGGATGTTGAGCGATTCGGTATTGTTTTAGTTGGTTCACCAAGGCATGCCGATGCGCTGCTCGTTACGGGTGTGTTGAACCGTAAATCGCTCCCGAGGGTGCTACGCGTATATGAACAGACTCCCAAACCGTGTCTTGTTATCTGTGTCGGGACGTGCACGTGCGACACTCATATGTTTGCTCCGTCTTACAATGTGGTCGGACCGTATGACAAATACCTTCCAGTGGATGTCTATATCCCGGGCTGTCCTCCCAAACCTGAGGCGATGATCATCGGGGTTGTTAAGGCTTTAGCGAGGTTATGATGAAGAAAGAATATTCAAAAGAAATTCTGGACGAGATCGGTGCGAAATATCCGCAGGCATCAGTCAAGATCCATGCACCTCGTCGTATATACATCAGAGTAGCAAGGGACGATGTCCATGAACTAGCAAAATTCTTGTTCATGGAAAAAGGTTACCGCTTATCAATTGCTACTGGTATCGATAAGCGCGATGGCATGGAGATAATATATCATTTTTCGCATGATCCAAGCGGTACATACTACAACATCAAGACGCTGGTGCCGAAAGATGATTTGAAAATCAAGAGTCTGGCGGATTTCCTGCCGGCGGCGAACTGGATCGAACGCGAGATCCACGAATTGTTGGGCATCGATTTCGTGGGGCATCCTAATCTTATACCACTGTTGACTGCTGAAGTATGGCCAGCTGATCTACATCCGTTGCGGCGTGACTATGCTGATGAGCATAAGGAACTCAAGGTCGAGAAAACCAAGGAGGACCGTTGAAGAGAATAGTGCCGATTGGTCCGTATCACCCGTTACAGGAGGAACCAGAATTCTTTAAGCTGATTGTTGAAGGAGAGAAGGTCGTTGATCTGGAGATAAATATCGGCTATAACCACCGTGGTCACGAGTTCCTCGCTCAGAAAATGACCTATGATCAAGTAACCTTCTTGGTTGAGAGGATATGCGGCATCTGTTCTGATTCACACCCTTATGCATTCGTCTTGGCGGTCGAGGACGTGGCACATGTCGAGCCCCCGCCCCGTGCTCAATACATAAGAACAATCATCGGAGAACTAGAACGGATACATTCGCATTATCTGTGGTTGGGCTTGGCCGGGCATTTTATCGGCTACAATACAGTATGGATGTGGGTCTGGCGCTATCGCGAGCCTCTGTTGGATATTTTTGAGTTGATCATGGGGAACCGCAACCACTACGCAATCAACAAGGTCGGGGGTGCGAGGCGCGATATTCTTCCCGAGCACTACGGTCAAATTGACAAGTATTTGGATTTGCTGGAAGAGAAAAACACTATGTTCACCAAAGCAGTGCTCGATGACCCGGTGATAAGGGCCCGGCTTGAGAATGTTGGAGTATTGTCCAAGGAAGATGCGATTGCGTACGCGGTTCTTGGTCCAACTGCACGGGGTTCTGGTTGTGCAATCGATGTGCGTAAGGACGATCCTTATGATGCATATGATAAGGTCGACTGGGACGAGATAGTATTCGATGAGGGGGATGTGCTTGCGAAAGCAAAGGTGCGTTTGTTGGAGTGTTTTGAGTCGATCAAAATAGTACGGCAGTGTCTGAGGGATATGCCCGATGGCCCGATCGAAACTAGAGTCGATGAGATTACGCCGGGGGAGGGTATTTGCCGACACGAGGCACCGCGTGGGGAGGTGTTCCATTATGTACGTTCCGATGGTTCGAACATGCCGGCGCGGCATAAGATACGGGCGCCGAGTTTTATGAACATTCCATCAAACGTAGTTGCCGTGAAGGGGTACTCCATTGCTGATGCTGCACTCGTTCTTGCTGCGGTTGATCCTTGCTACTGCTGTACAGACCGGACCGTTGTACTCGAAGATGGCAAAAAGAAACTGACGGGTAAAGATTTGCTAAGACTTTCGTGGCAAAAGACCGAAAGATTAAGAAGGAGATATCGGCGATGATTGGATTTGATTTTTTCTTGGACCAGTATGGCATTTTCTTGAGTGTAGTATTCATTTTCATTGGTCTCATGTCTTTTGTTTACGGTCTTGCTACAGTTAGAGGGAAAGGACACCGCTTAGAGTTCTACTTGATGCTGCTGTTAATCGTTGGTTCAGGCGTTGGAGTGGCGTTATGCTACAACTTACTCTTGATATATATACTCTGGGAGATATCCACGTTCGCCGTTTGGCGGGCGGTTGCCTATTACCGCGGGGATAGAGAGATTTCAGCTGCAACCATCACTTTTCTGGTGAATTTCGCTTCCGCGACAATAATGCTGGTTGGTCTTTTGGTGTTATACCTCGATAATGGCACATTCAACCTGTTTGAAATCAGCGTCATTAGCGATACAGCCGCAATCTTGATATTGATCGGCATACTAACAAAATCGGTAACCATTCCACTCCACATCTGGCTGTCACCTGCCTATGGTGCGATACCTTCGGCAATGGGTGGCAGTCTGGCGGGTATCGCGGAAAATCTCGGTGCGATACTCTTCCTCCGTCTATTCACAATGGGTGGCAATAGCCCACCTGGTTTCCTCAATGCCGTGGCATGGCTCGCAATAATATCGAGCATCGTGGCTGGTGGGGTTGCACTCCGAGCAAACAGACTAAGGAGTCTACTCGCATTTTCGACAATAAGCCAGGTAGGATTTATCATGCTGGCTTTTGCCGTGGGTGGTACATACGGTGTGCTCGGTGGAGTGCTGTACATTGCGGCTCACGCCCTTGCCAAGTCTGGTCTGTTCTATGGGGTAGGCATCGTCGAGGATGCCACGGGCGAAGACGATTTGAGGAATGTCGCTTGTTTGCTCAAGCTGTCGCCAGTATTGGCTGTGTCAATGGCCCTGCTGGCCGGCTCAATCGTTGGGTTCTTCCCGATGATCGGGTTCTTCTCAAAAATATTCGTGGTGGTCGGTGCGGTTGAGAAAACAGTATATTTTGGTATCGGGGCCATAGTGGCGGCAGTCTTCACATTACTATACATTACGAGATTTTACCACGAAGTGTTCTTCGGAGAGCGATATGATGCCCAGAAAATACGGGCGAAGAGGCCGAGTTATGTGGGTATCGCCGTTACCTTTGTACTCGCGCTCGTCTCACTACTTCTCGGTATCTTTTTCTTTCAGCCTGTGCAGTATCTGACCTCAGGGGGAATATAGAAATGAATGAAATATATTATGTTATTGTAGTTCCGATATTCTTTGGCTTGCTCGGGTACGTCATCAATCGTCTCCGTACGGAATTTAATTTAGTGGCTTTCCTCCTTACGCTCTTCTATGCCATACGGATATTCCTTGCCACCCGGACACAAATAATATCATATAACGTCGCTTCGTTCATTGGAATCGATTTCAGATTCTACGCTGATGGCCTAGCCGGTTTCATCGTACTCCTCAATGCGATATTTGCTCTACTGATATGGCTATATTCATTGAGGGCGATGTCCAGGACCCCACGCGAGAGGGTATACTATTTGTATCTGGCAATCACACTAGCCGCCGCGAACGGTGTCGTGCTCAGTGGTAACCTGATATACCTGCTTCTGTTCTGGAACACGCTCGTTTTTTCTCTTTACGGTATCCTACACGTGGGCAAAGCATACAGCGCACCCGCGGCACGCAAGGCAATAACGATAATCGGTGTTTCAGACTTTATCATGTTACTCGGCATCGTGATATTCTTCATCAACGTGGGTAATACGAACATTCCTCTTGAAACAAAACTATTGTTTACCGATCCATGGATTACGCTTTCGTATGTCATGATATTGGTTGGGGTTATAGCCAAACTGGGAGCAGTCCCCCTGCATACCTGGATTCCAAAGGCTGCGGAAGTTGCTCCGGCTTCGACCATGGCATATTTGCCAGGCAGCCTTGACAAGTTGCTCGGGTTCTACCTCTTATACAGAATGTCATACCATGTATTCGATATTTCCTATTATGTTCCCCTGCAATTGACACTCATGGTCATTGGCTCGATCACGATTATTTCGATGGCAATCATGGCCCTCATGCAGCGAGACGCCCAGAGGCTATTGGCTTTTTCTACTGTATCGCAGGCAGGCTACATGCTGTTGGGTATAGGAACGGGCATACCGATCGCCATTGCCGGAGCCCTCTTTCATATGCTGAATAACGTCTTATATAAATCGGCGCTCTTCTTATCGACCGGCGCCGTAGAATACCGGACGAAGACAACAGATCTCGACTCGTTGGGGGGATTGGGCGTGAAAATGCCCCTCACCCTATTTTCGTTTGTGGTTGCGGCCCTCGCGATTTCTGGGGTTCCACCGCTGAATGGTTTCTACTCGAAGTGGATGATATACCAGGGCGTTATCCAAACGAGTGGCATCACTAACGTCTGGTTCATTTTTCTTATTTGCGCAATGTTCGGTAGTATTCTGACGCTTGCCTACAATTTGAAGTTGGTACATTCCATCTTTTTGGGTGAAAGACCTAAAACACTCAACAAGGTGCGCGAGGCACGCTTCGAAATGGTCGTGCCTTCGTTTTTGCTCGCTTTGGCATGTATCATTCTTGGGATCTTTGCGCAACCTTTTGCGATTAAATACCTCATCCAGCCGCTCGTGTCATTTGAGCTTGGTGAGATAGGTTTCTGGTCACCGACTCTGGCAACGGTGTTGATTATTGTTGGTATCGTCGTCGGGCTTGTTGTCTACTGGCTCGGCACCGCAATGAAACCAAGAAGAGCGCGTGTGTTTGTGGGTGGTGAGGTGCTCGATGAGGAGGCGGCAAGGATCACCGGGCCGAATTTCTACTCATCGATTAATTCGGTAGATATGCTCAAGAAAACGTATGAGTTTGGC
>DAOVAN010000082.1 GCA_030671005.1 Caldifarciminota bacterium | reverse complement strand
TACACGTCAAAGTCGTCATGGTATTCATTCCATGCTATGAGATAGTCACTCGTGCCTGCGCCGACCGAAGGATGCTGGCGTTCATATGAGGTGTTGTCTGATATGAGAAACTTCGTACCGACCGGTACGCCTCCTGATGTTACGAAACGTCCATACACATCGTTTGCATCTTCAACCCATACGACTAAGAAACCGTTCCCGTCGAAGACTATTGCCGGATAGTTCTGAACCGGTGTTCCATCGGCGATCGCTATGCGTTCGCCGATGAGATGACCATCCGTTGAGACGAACTGCCCGAAGATGTCAAGGTCCGTACCGGCAACGCAGAAGTCAGGCCAGACCACCAGGTAGTCTTGTGCACCGAATTCTATGGTCGGGGAGGTTGAGGTTCCCTGGGTCAACGCAATGTCAATGCTTTGTCCCTCGGGTTGTCCTGAGGCGTTTACGTATCGACCCACGACACCGTGGAATTCCTCTGACCAGACGATGAGACAGCGGCTACCGTCGAAGGCGATGTCAGGGTGATAGTCACCCACGCCTACACTCACCCCGCTGCCGAGCACTGTCCCCTGACGGCTGACCCGGATCACTTTGACCGCCGGGGTACGTGTGTCAAAAGCAGGGTCGAGATACGTGATAAAGTAATCTTGTCCACCGAAGGCAACAGCCGGTTCGGTTTGTCCACCGGGATTATTGCAGATGATAATTAGTGAATCGAGAATATTGAGCTCGGCGGTGACACGCACGCCGAAGATATCAGCCATATTTCAACAGCTGTCTTGCACAACGACGAGAAAGTGTATGCCATCATAGGCCGCATCGGTGAGCACTGTTTTGTCGCGCATCATCACAATGCCGTCTGGGTCAAGCACCGTACCGTCCGGCGTGACCCGTGCTGCCAGGGTTGCACGATCCGATGGATAGAACCGAAGATCCTGCCAAAAAACGTAGAACTGGTCACACGCGGACACCACCCTTGGATACTGCTGTGCCTCAACATCGACCGAGATAGGAAAGTCACTGCCAAGAATGAAAAGGACTGCAATCAGTATGCTACACCTCCATTTTAATGGATGGCCGGGCCATGATATCCGTCAGGAGTACTTCAGAACTTCCAAGATTACCTCTTCAGTCTCGCGGGCATCTTTTTCGTCCATCTGGTTAATCGCAAATCCTGCATGGATCATGACGTAATCATTTATCTTTACCTCAGGAACGAGGACAATAGAGATTTGACGCCGGACACCCATGATCTCGGCTAATGCCAATTCGCCGTCTATTTCGTCGATGCGTCCAACAACACCTAAACACATATCTTATACTCCATTTGCAGTTTATTATACTCAAGATCTGAATATTATCAAGGGTCGGGCAAGAAGGCTTGCGTTGCTAAGTATGTAGTCTGATAATCACGGATGTCGTAGCCATGAACGTCTATGGTGAATTCTCTGATTCCTTCGATGAAGTAAATCTTGTAGTCATCCTTGAGCAGTGCCTCTAGTTCATGGAGGGCCAGGAGATATCTGTAACAGACGTCACGCTGGAAATTACACACACCTTCTCCTGACAAGTTGCTGTCATACATCATCTTAGCCTTTCTTGTTGACGACACGTCGCCGTCTAGATATGACAGGATCGGTAGCCATGGGCCGACGATTACTACACTATGCTCTTCGATGTTGGCCTGCATTAAACCGTGCATAAAGTGTAGTTGCTGCTTTCTTGCTTCGGCATTCCGACTTATCGCCCCGCGTGCAAGTATTTTTGCTTCCACTCTTCCATCGCCGACATATCGGATACCACCGATTGTCACAAAGGCGTGTAATACCAGTAGTCCGCAGAATATCAGAAACGGCGGTTTCTTGTTTATTCTTTCGAAGAATATCAAGCCAAACGGAATGGCTGGGATGAGATATTCTATGTGATAGGGTAGCGCGGCGAATGAGACCAGTAGCACGGCGAGCGAAAGCAGGACGAATATATCGCTGGTGCCACGCTCGGTTATGATGCTACGTAACCCTCGTAGGGACGTAAACAGTAAAATGAATCCAGTAATCACGGCAGGTAGTCCGAAATGCTTGAGTATACCGTAGCCGATTTGCAACACGGTAGTCTGCGCCGGATATCGCTGGATGAAGGTCAGTCCATAAGTAAAGAATAGAGGCGAGAAGAGACAGATCGAGGATATGACCGCGGCTAACAGAAATCTCAATAGACCTTTCATGCCCAAACCCTGACCGTGGATGAGGAAGAGAAAAGGTATCATAATGAAGATCGATTGTGGTCTTGATCCGATAGCCAGTCCCATCATGAGTCCTGCAATAATTGCTTTCTTGCGTAATAACAGGAGCCAGGTGAGCAGGATGAAGGTTACCGACCACATGTAGCCCATGGTGCTGGTGCTGTTTATCCAAAGCAGGGGCAGGAACGCATAGGTCATAGTCAGGAGGCCTCGCATTCGGCAGTTATATATCTTCAGGATCTGTGCGAAGACAATGACCGATACGAGCGATAGTAGCATGGTCAGGCCGTTTGTTGCAAACCATCCAGAACCGATGACGAACGCGTTGAAGAATTCGGGGAGTGGATATCCTGGGAATCGTGATGCATGGTAAATACCATGGTATCTCAAGTCAAAGGCCGAATTCGCGACGCGCCAGGCATCGGCGTCTAGCCCGAATCCGAGATCGAGTAGCCATATCCGGGATAGAACAAAGATGACAATGAAAAAAAGGAGGTTGGGTAGTTTCAGCAGATCAGTTTCTAGATATTTTTCGATGCCTCGTGTCTTCAACCCTAAATGTCCGCTATGATTCCTTGTTGTTTCCCGCAATCACTTGTCCGTATGAGATGCAACCGTCGTTGTTGGGAAGGAGGCGGTGTGTGTGCACTCGAAAACCATCAGCCTCAAAGCGTTCGATCATCATGTTGAGCAGGTAGCGGTTCTGGAATACACCTCCTGAGAAGCATACTCTGTTCAGCCGGTATCTATCCCGCAGCACATTGGCAAGGTCAAGGGAGAATGCCACGATCGTGTTGTGGAATTTCGCCGAGATGATTCTGTTTGATACCCGGCGTTTCATGTCTCCCATGATTGCATCCAGGATAGTGCCTATTTCTACGGTCATCGTTCCCGATTCGCTTATGCTATATGGGTAGTGGCCTTTCACACCTTGAGCGGCGATGTATTCAAGGTTAATGGCGGCTTCTGCCTCGTACGTTATTTCGGTTGTCACACCGAGCATCGCGGAAACGCAGTCGAAGAGCCTGCCCATGCTTGAGGTGTAAACAGTATTGCGCTCTTCATCAATCATTCTCTTGATGATCTTTGCTTCGGACGCAGATGCCAGCTTCAGATTCTTGTGTAGTAATTTGTGTACATAAGCGATTGCGATACGGTACGGTCGTCTTATGCTCGATTCACCACCAGGTAAGGGAAGATACTCCAAATGAGCAACTCTCTCCTGGTGAACCATATCACCGATAAAGAATTCCCCTCCCCAGATTCTTCCATCGAGACCGTAGCCCGTTCCGTCGAAGATGATGCCGATCGTGTTTTCTCGCACATGGTTTTCACCCAGGCATGAAACGAAATGAGCGATGTGGTGTTGAACACCGATTCTTTCACCGGACATCTTTCTGGCGATCTTCGTTGAAAGATAATCCGGATGTAGATCATGTACTATTAATTGTGGTTCTATTCTGAACCAGCGCTTGTATTTGTCTACCATTTCTTCGAAGAAGTGTAGCGTCTCCAGGTTATCCAGATCGCCGACATGGGGCGATACGTAGGCTTCCTTCTTATCTGCCAGGGTAAAGGTATTCTTCAGATACGGGCCCACGGCAAGGGTGGGTTTTACCGTGACTGGCAATTCAATCGGGACCGGAGCATAACCCCTTGAACGGCGGATTATTGAGAATCCTCTGTTTTGAAGATGATATCCGATTGAATCATCACAACGGTTTTCGATTCTGCGATTGTGGCCAAGGTAGAAAGAGACCAAAGAACCCAGTTTTCCGGTGATATCTTTTTCGTCCTTGGCAATCGGTTCGTCTTGTATGTTCGCACTCGTCATGATCAGATAGGGAATCTCGTTGAGTAAAAGATGGTGCACTGGTGTATAAGGAAGCATCACGCCAAGATAAGGATTATTGGGCGCGACCTCCTCGCAGATGAGTTCCCCTTTTTTTCTCAAGAGCATGATGGGTGCGGCAGCGGAATCGATCATCCTCTTTTCATGAATATTGATATGAGTGATCTTGTTCAAATTCCGTGCTCTTGTCATCAGTGCAAAGGGCTTGGTCGGCCTGTGTTTTAGCCGCCTCAGTTTCTTTGTTGTATTACAATTCAAGGCATCACAAGCGACATGGAATCCGCCAATGCCCTTTATCGCGACGATATTGCCTTTCTTCAATAGTTCGGCAGTTCTTGAGATGGGATCATCAGTATCAATTTTCTTACCGGCTATCGAATACAACTCATATTCAGGTCCACAGTCTGCGCAACAATCCGGGTGCGCATGAAAGCGCCGGTCAGCGATTTCGTCAAACTCCTTTGCACAATCGCGGCACATCTTGAATTCTTGCATTGAGGTTTTCACCCGATCGTATGGAGTCTCCGTGATTATCGAATATCGGGGACCGCAGTTCGTGCAATTTATGAAGGGGAATTCATGGCGGCGGTCATTCGGATCATTCATTTCTTTAAGGCAGTCAGGACAGGTTGCGATGTCAGGTGATATCTGAGTGAACCCTTTGGAAGCTCTGCTCTTTCTTATGCTGAACTCTTCGTAGCCCTTGGTCTTCAAAGAATCGATGCTGATTTCATCGATTCTCGCCGCTGGAGGTCTTTGGATACGTATCTCTTTCGTGAATTGATTGATGTTTTTTTCTTCACCCTCGACTTCGATCTCGACGCCATTGGTTGTGTTACGGACAAAACCGTTGAGTCTCAGACTGTGTGCCAGGCGATAAATATAGGGTCTGAAGCCGACACCCTGGACAATGCCTCTAACCCTTATTCTTTTTCTTCTTGGCATCTAGCTCTTTTTCTAAATGTCTAAATACTGCTGCGAATCCAGTGCCGGTTTTTGACGAAACGTCAAAAATAATAGCTTTGGGGTTGTCTTGCCTTATTCCCTTTTTGGCCTTTTCGGTGTTGAAGTCAAGATAGGGCAGGAGGTCGACTTTATTGATCACCACTACCTTTGCCAGATGAAAGAGCAGGGGATATTTCAATGGTTTATCGTCACCTTCTGGCGTTGAGAGAATTGCGAGCTTGTAGTCTTCCCCGATTTCAAACTCGGCCGGGCAAACCAGATTGCCAACATTCTCGACCAAGATAAGGTCGTATCTCTTTTTGATCTTGGGCAACACCTGGGCTGCCATAAACGCATCTAGATGGCACTCGGTTACAGTGTTGATCTGAATGACATCGACGCCCAGTTTGGATATCGTCTTGCTATCGATTTGCCCTTTGATGTCGCCTTCGATTACTAATACCTTATATCGGTTCTTGAACTGTTTGACGGTTCTTTTGATAAAAGACGTCTTACCTGCTCCCGGTGATGCGATTATGTTGATCACCAGACTTTTCATATGGTCGAAGACCTTACGGTTTTCAAGCGCACGCTGTTGGTTTGAGACGAGCACCGGTTTTAACACCTTGATTTTTTTCATCTCTTTCTCCTTTACTCGGTCTTCTCTGAATTCATTTTCATCGATTGTGTTGTTCTATTCACCTTCTATCGATGCTACGTAAAACTCTCTGCCTGACAAAAGGTCGATTTCGTTGCTGCCACAGGCCGGACATAATAGTATGGGTTCTTCGATATTATGTTGTTTGCCACAATCATTGCATTTTATTCTGATCGGGATTTCCTCAAACACGATCTCGGCCGTGTCGCATTTAGTATTTATTTTCAGGTGTTCGAAATAGAATTCTATCGAGTCTGGTGAGAATCCCGTGAATTTTCCAACCTTCAGGTGAATTTTGTAAACCTTCTTTATTTTGTTCTTATCGGCTTCTTTGTTACAGAGTTCGACAAGTGATTTCGTTACGCCGAATTCGTGCATGTCACTGTCCTAGTGAGAGTATCTGGATGGAAATTTGGTCTTACCGGACGATGGCAAATTTGTATGTTTCGTTACCTTGTTGTTCTGATTTGACGAGAGCGAAATACATACCGCTGGCTATGTCTTCTGGAATATCCCAGACGACCTCGCCGAATACGGGATCAGGAATGAGGTCATGAGCCACCTTGCGTCCGGAGATTGTGAAGATATCGACGCGCGCGTCGGACGGGATATCCTTGATACGGACGACGTCACGCAGCACAGGATTGGGATAGATGGTTGCAGCGCCTACTTCGGGGATTGAATCGTATTGAATGCCGAATTTCAGCAATCCATTCTCGCCGCCGATCCAGAAACAATCTCTTATCGGGTCGAATTCGAATCCTTGCACCTGAATCATCTCACCAATCGATTCGAGAAAGTCGATCTGGATGTTAAGGTCAGAAAATCTCCAACCGTCTATGATGTTCCACTCAGGATCAAGGTAGTATACACCATCGCGTGCCAGAATCCATATTCTACCCTGGGAATCGAGCTCAACATCCAGCAATTCAGAATCAGATATGTCAGTGCGGCTAGAGAAACGCATCCCGTCGTATATGACCAAGCCTTGGTCGGTCGCGACGTAGAGGTTGTTGTTTTCATCGACTATACAGCCCCGCATGAAATTCGAGAGCAAGCCATCCGCGGTGGTGAAGTTGCGGTACTCATCATCATTACGATTGAATAGCGTATTCTTGGTATCGGTGAAGGATATACCGGCATCGGTGTGGGTGCGCCAGATCTTTCCGGATGAGTCCAAAGCTATTTCCACGTTGAATACGCTGAATTGTGGATCAAGATAGTAAACAACGTTAAGTGCCGAATCAATGAGCCATAGCTTGTCAGTGGGCCCGGCAAGGGTAAGGTACATGTTCTGTGCATCATCGATTTCGATATCCCAGACCGCCTCGCATCCTTCCATCCCATTATATCGGTTGAAAATGAAGTTCCAGACATCATTTTGCGGGTCAAAGGAAAAGGCCATGACCGATGAATCGTTGTCGGGAAAGGCGTTGTATCCGGACCACACCTTGCCGTCGGGAGCCGTGGTGCAGCGATGCACATGATCCGACGGCAGTATCGAATCCCTCGTGTAACTCGT
>DAOVAN010000057.1 GCA_030671005.1 Caldifarciminota bacterium | reverse complement strand
CCGATTTCAGTATGCCGAGTGTTAACGAGGTGAGTGAATTTCCCCAAATTTGCAATGTGGTTGCCAAATTGAGTATCGCATCACAAAACAGATGCGAGTGAAAATAGCAGAGGTTGGGGAGCTTGATGAGATTCTGGATACTCGATTCAAGAATCGGATGTTAGTTTCCAGCATCTTAACCCTAACCATCCGACCATTTGGTTCAAGTAGTTGCCCAATTCATTGGGCTTCAAGTGACAATGGCAAAACACGACCCGCGTAGTTGTTCGATTTACCGGGTTTCTTGAAACATCATCACAAACACCTGATAAATCAGGTAACTACACAATGTCCGGGGTGGAGATCACGGTTGTACAAAGTGACAGTCTTATATCTTATTAATGAGCTGCGCCAACCTGTTCGCCAGGTTTTCACGTGTGTATTGTTTATATGGTGTTATACCTTTAATCACTTTTCCCCTTTTGTATTTCTGATAGACGTTCGAAATCTGCTCACTCATGCCATCAATGTCATTATAATCAAAAATCCATCCGGGGTAGCCTTGCTTAAAGGCACTCTCAAACAGATGTAGACCCTTTGACTTACCACACACAACAATCGGCAATCCAGAAGCAAGATACTCATTCTGACGACTTGGGAAGAAATACTCACTACCCGTCGTAATAAGCACTGCGAGGTGGGATGCACAGAAGTCTCTTATCGCCTGCTGATATGGCACATGACCGGTGGCCATAGTAAAGTCGTATCGCTTGATTAAACTCAAGTATTTCGGTTCAACGTGACCGATGAATTTTAGATTAATATCGTCATCTCTGATGTTATTTACGGCTTTGAATCTTTCTATCGCACTTATGATATTCTGCGGATCCCTCTCATCTCTAATGGTACCGAGATATGACATAGTAAAAACTCTGGGGCGCTCTACAGGCGCAAAATCATCGGGGTCATAACCATTAGGAATGACATGTATCTTTGATGAAACCTGGGAATACCGGTTAGTCAAAGCGTTCTTGATATTATCATCAACTACAGTGATCATTCGTGCATGTTCCACTATTTTTTCCTCCCAGTGACGCACGAATTTCTTCTGCAGCATACCCTTATAAGGCATAAACGGGAATTCTAACCAAGCATCACGAAAATCCACGATCAGTGGCTTTCCAGTGCTCCGAGCAAGATAATAACCGGTAATGAACGTGCTGAAGGGTGGGGCGCTGACAAAGATATAGTCAAAGTCAATTCTCGCACCAGCAGCATAGGCAAACGGCACCCAGGGTGTTTTATTATCAGGGAAATTGATGGTTTGTTTGATCGACCTATGCCACTTCTGCATGGCATATTCTTTCATGCCCAGCCGAAAGAGAACACGCGCCGGGTCTAAGGATTCGGTTCTCCGGACCTCAAGATTCGGTAACTCCCTTCCCAGCTCGTCGTCATAGCTGTGATATGCGATATCTTTACGGGTGAGGATTATTGGCCTGATTCCAAACCGAGGTAGGTACTTCGCAAACTTCACGGGTCTCAAGGAACCAGGACCACCTAACGGCGGCCAATAATAAGTAATGAGTAATAGGTTCTTAATGAGCTACTCCAGAGTTTGTATGACCTTTTCTACAGTAGACGATTAAGTAACACATAAGCCTCGCGACAATACCCCTTGATTTGCGGGTAATTATCCGAGTGTTCTTTGAATTTTATCACATCCTTCAGGTATTTCCTTGCGGAGTCCTTATCGCCCAGCTCACCAAAGCATATACCCATGTTGAGACGACACTGTGCCAAATTCGCGTAATTCTTCTCATTATACGAATCATAGCGATTATAGAGTTCCTCAAATAGCTCAGCGGCGATTCGGTACTCCTCCCACTTGAATGCTAATTCTGCTTTGTTCCACAAGAATGTTCTCGATGCTGGATATGCGGCCAAAAGACTGTCAATAATCGCCACCGCTTTTTCATAGTGACCTTCCTCACCATATATGAAAACTAGAGAATTCCTCGCCGTTGGTCCGGAATAGATACTCTTTTCAGCAGCGATGTGTAATTTCGCTATCGCGCCTTCAACATCTCCTCCCCCCAGGTTAAAAAACGGCAAGTATCTTGAGGCCCGTGCCCAGAAGTATTCGTACGTGCCGACCGCGAGGTACGCATCATAGAATGTTGAATCTTCCTTTACAATATCCTGCATCATTCTACCGCCCTTAACACCAAGCTTGAATGTCTCAAAGTAATCCTTACGGTATCCCTTGTATACAGCCTGATAGGCATAGGAATTAGCTAGATAGAATTTTGCCCACAGGTTGTTTTGTTCGGAGAGAATCTTCTCGGCTCGGGCTACAGTCTTTCTCATCAAACGCAGGTATTCATCTTCTTTTTCAAACCGGCACGCATCCATCATCTTTAATTGAAGAAGTGCGGCATTCAGAAAATAGCCCGCCGGATTCTCCGGGTAATTGTACATTATCTCGTCGAAATATATCTTGGCACTATCGAATTGTTCTACATATGCGTGTTCAAGACCTGCTTTCATCAGAGATTCTGCTTCTGGTGGATTGAGGTCCAGAGTAACGCAGAGCAGTATTGTTATGATCATGGAAATTCTACAACCGATGAAGCACTAACGCTCAATTTCTTATAACTGCTTCTCACGAAAACCTTCTCACCGATAATCGACTCGGCCAAAAGCACACCCTCAACGTGTGCCCCGCGGTTAATAATCGCGTCTCTTATAATGGAGTTCTTGATCGTCACATCGTCGCCGATCGATACGTTAGGACCTATGATTGCACTTGTCACATTTGCAGAATCAGCAATATAAACCGGGGGTATGATAATACTGTTCTCTCTTTCATTATAATGTTGAGTTTTCTTAAGGAGATGGCGGTTAGTCTCAATTAGCGCTGCGGCTGTACCACAATCATACCAGTGTTCTATCTTTGTGGTCTTGAATCTTTCGCCTTTCTGCAGCAGATGCTTCAACGCGTCAGTGAGTTGAAACTCATTCTTTACCCTGATATCCTTCTGCATAATGTAATCAACCGCGCTATATATTGTCTCAATATCTCGAAAATAGTAAAGACCAACGATGATCAAATTTGACTTCGGTTGCTTCGGTTTTTCTACGAGGTCGACAACATTGTCGCCTTCTAATTCGACAACACCGAATCTTCTCGGGTCCGCGACCTCCTTTACCGCCAGGACATTCGTATCGCTACTGCAGAATGTCTTGTAATCGACATCAATTATCGTGTCGCCTAACAAAACCATTGTCGCGCCTTTCAACCCCTGCGCCCCCAGATGGATCGCGTGCCCTAAGCCCAATCTTTCTTCCTGTAGAATATACTTGAAGCTGAATGGATATTGTTTGCAGAAATCCATTATTGCTTCACCCTTATCACCAAGTACTATGGCCAGGGTAGATATCTCCAAACCCTCGAGACGGTCTAGAATGTGCCCGAGAATCGGTTTACCAGCCACGTAGAGCAGACTCTTAGGTACTGCATAGGTATGGGGTCTCAGACGTGTGCCTTCACCAGCAACTGGTATAATAACATTCATGCAGTTATGATAACACAGAATTTCCGTCATGTCAACTGCGAATTGCCCGTGATAATGTAGTATTCTACTACTGTGATGTTACTATTAGGTCAAAAAAGTGACTATACTAGAATATTGTGTGGCAAATCGGCTTCTGTTCAACCCCAAAAACCTTTGCCACCGTATCAACATAACGCTCATCCGAGATATCTGATAGGCCATACTCGAAGAGACTATGGTAATTTACCGAGCCCATAAGAAGTGAAGAGAAATCCGCAATATCGATATTCACCTCCACATCAAAGTCGGCATGCCTTTTCAGAGATGGTTTACCCCCCTTGAAATGAACTATCAGCTGACCTTCATTCTCCTTCAGAAAACTATCCTTTATGAATAACCTCAACCGGCAGTCCTGATTACCGAAATTATGATTCTCTAGCAATTTGAATACGCCCCTGGTATCGATCACCCGGTACATGATGCCGATCCCTTGGGTATTCGTCTGGTGACCTATTATGGGTATAAGATTCTCAGAATCATCACGCGGATCAAGGGGTAAGAAATGGAAGAAGTCATCTTGCGTGGGAAAGAAGATCTGAGTTATTTGGTCCAGTTGGTTCTGTAAGAAAGTCAAAATCTCGAGAAGCACATCCCGGTTCTCGTAAACCAATTCTCTAATCACAATGTTATTGCGCAACATGTTATCACCTGATGTCTTTTCGAACACGAAGGAAAGATACCCGAGTATCTTATCTTTCCTCTCGTATACCACAGTCTTCGCTTCTGGGTACTTGAAGAAATAGTCGATTTCATGCTTCTTTATCTCGAACATCCCATGGCGCTTAAGGAAATACTGGTAGCAGCATTTTCGGAATGCTTTACGGTCTCGCCCGGTAAGAAAGCGAATGTGTTTCTTCGAAGTGCCCCGTGGTAAATCACCCGGTTTGATCTTATACAGGTTTACTTTCGTACCATAGCCAAAACCCATTTTCCTATAGAAATCCGGGCGGAAAGGATATAACGCAACAATAGGCGCATTCTTTTTTCTATATAAATCAATAAAAAACGATATCAGTTCCTTACATACTTTTTCTTTCTTATGTAACAAGTCAACCGCGACCAGACCGACACCACCCACGAGTGTTTTCATAGAAAAAAGATTCATGGCAAAATCATAGGTGCGCATGCCTCCTAATAGTTCCCCATGTCTGTACAATCCGTAATGGTCGATTGTCGGGTTTCTTAAAAGCTTGATAAAACTTCTTCTCGTCTTCTTCTTCTCCTCAGGACTGATGATCCTGAAGCCCGGGTATGCATTGGCGACGATATCGACGAATGCATCGGCATCGGTCAAAGGTATCTTCTTGATTTGACTCAGATCCTTCATTATCAAAACGTTGTGCTACGACATTACAAACGCATCGATCAGTTTATTCAATTCAGTATAGAGCGCAGTTGAATCGGTCTCGATCTGCTGGTCAATCTTCCCGACCAAGTCTCGTAATATTTTGCTTGGACCTACTTCGAGGAATTTTGTATAACCTGTGTCTTTGATATTTCTTATTGCTTCAAGCCAATTTACTTGCGAAAGCATCTGGCGCTTCAGGGAATCTTTGATTGCCGCAGGATCCTGCATTATCCTTTGCTCAACCACTGAGTAGAATTGCCTCGCTGGTTTCTTAAATTCGATAGCATCCAGAAACTCAGCATACTCTTTGGCCGCACCTTCTAAATATGGGCTGTGCCAGGCACCACCCACCTTGAGCGGAATGCCTCGGCCCCCCTTCTGTGCGACGCGCTGTGCGATTCTCTCAACTCCTTGTTTAGAGCCTGAGATGACGATTTGGTTGGGTGCGTTTATGTTCGCCACGACTACCGGCTCGGAGATTTCTTTCGACGCCCCGCTGCAAAGCTCTTCAAGAACACCCAAGTCTACGTTGAGCACCGCCATCATGGTACCCTGCTTGCCACCCGCCTCCATAACCTCTCCGCGCTTCTGAATCATCCTGATGCCATCATCAAATGATACCACACCACAGTATACAATGGCTGTAATCTCACCGAGACTGTGTCCAAGAGACACGGCGCTTTCGCTGTCCAGATCACGTAACACCTCTGCATATGCGAGAGAAATAGTGCTTATTGCGGGCTGGGCTATACTCGTTTTGCTCGCCGTTTCGGCCGCCTTATCCCCCCAGAGGTGTTCGCTCAGATCATATCCTAACACACTGCTGCTCTTATCTACAATCTCCTTCGCCGTTGGATATTTGCCACAGAGGTCCTTGCCTATTCCCGCCCGGAAAGCACCCTGTCCGTCAAACAGGAAAATGACATCTTTCATAAAACCTCCTATAGTTAACTGGTGAGAATTACAATACCAGTTGCTAAATGATCAGTATGACTGATACTAACATGAATGCTCTTTGCACCCAGGGAGTCAACAATCTCTCTTGCCTTCCCGGTCAATTTTATGTATGGTGCTCCTGATGGCTCATTCAATACAATTACGTCACTGAATGTAACACCCCTGCGCCAACCGCTCTTTATTGCCTTGAAAAATGCCTCCTTTACCGCAAACCTACCTGCCAATTCTTGAAAACGGAACTCACCTTCCGGGTTTACTCTAATTTCCTCTTTGGTATATATCCTCTCGAGAAAATTCTTTCTCTTTCTTACTGCATCTTCAATTCTTTTCACCTCGACGAGGTCAATACCAATGCCAATTATCGACATGCTACCTTTTTTCCTCCACGATGCCGGTGACAGCCGGACATTTTATATCTACACGTTCGTATTTTCTACCTATCCCAGCTTGTTCGACATAGTAACCGCCAATTTCAATACGGTATTCACCAATCGTACCGGTCAGAATACCCCGTCTGCTCTCATACCACCGTACCGCACGTTTTTTCATGTTCACTGCGCATATGATATTCAACTCACCAGGTATTGTTGACTTAAGATCGGTATTTGATGGCACAACGGTTGCGGGGCTTTTGCCGAACACGGTATGGGAATGAAAGTCACCCACGAATTCGAGCCCCTGTCCCTGAGACACCTTGCTAAGTATCTCATTGATCCTGCTGACCCTGTCCATATCAACTGTCGCATGGACATAACCACTCTCCGCTGTCTGATAGGGTATAGCATACTCTACCATGAATTTGTTTTCACCTTTAATACCGACAAGATAACCAATCGTTTCTTTTCGAAAAACCTCAACCGACGAAGAAACAATAGTTAAAAATGCCGGAAAACTCAAATAAGCAACTATAGGTTCTTTGTTTTTCTCTTTTTTAGTTCGTCTTTTCTTCTTGTTGTTTTTTGAAGTCATTTATCAATCTCCTTGTACGGCTCAAACAACGTTCTTTGCCAATGAGTACCATCGTCTCGAAGAGCCCTGGTCCACCCTGTCTACCAGTGATAAACAAACGCAGGGGGTGAATAATCTGTCGCGCTTTTAATTTGTTTGTCTCGGCATGATTCCGAACACTCTCTTCAATAGACAGAGCAATATATTCTTCAATGTCTTCCAGTTTTGGCAGGAAGTCTTCTACTATCCTGATCGTCGCTGCATTGAAATGCTTGTTCAAACCATCCTCCTCATACTCATAATCCTCAACAAAGAAGTACCTTGCTACGTCATTTATATCCGTAAGTGTTTTCAACCTCAGTTTGACAAGCTGGCAAACCCTCAAAAGCCAGGACTTCTTCTTCTCATTATCTTGCTCTTTTACGAGACCATACTCGATCATGAATGGCCACAGCTGTTGAAGCAACATCTCGTTACTCATCCCATATATGTACTGTCCATTCATCCACTCAAGCTTAGTTTCATCAAACACCGCGTTTGCCGGATTTATCCGGTTTAGATCGAATGATTCAATGATCTCTTGCGTATTCATCATTTCCCTATCATCACCGGGCGACCAGCCAAGTAATGATAGGTAGTTCACCATTGCACCGGGAAGATACCCTTGTTCTTTATAGGACATCAAAGAAACTGCGCCGTGGCGCTTTGACAACTTACTCTTATCGTGACCAAGAATCAAGGGCAGATGTGCATATTCAGGTTTTGGCAATCCCAAAGCTTCAAACAGCAGAATCTGTTTAGGCGTGTTGGTGATGTGATCAACCGCGCGTATCACATGGCTTATCCCCATCTCATAGTCGTCGACGACGCATGCAAGGTTGTAAGTTGGAACACCATTGGAACGCAAAATTATCAGGTCTTCGATATCCTTTGCCTCCCTACGTATTTCGTGGTGTATCAAATCGTGAAAAGATACTGACTGGTTAGGAATAAAAAAGCGTACAACCTTTGGGATTTTTTTCTTCTCCTTTTCCGCACGTTCTGCTGGTGATAATTTCAAGCATCTCCTATCATATTGCCAGTCTTCTTTGCTCTTGTAAGCTGCCTGTTTTTCTTTTTCCAAATCTTCAGGATCGCAATAACAATAGTAAGCCAAATCATTATCGAGCAATTGCTGTACATATTTCTGATATATATCTAATCTCTTTGATTGGAAATAAGGTCCTTCGTCCCAATTCATACCCAGCCAGGTCAGGCCATCTAGGATTACGTCTATCATCTTTTCTGACGACCTGGCCACGTCAGTATCTTCAACCCGAAGGATGAATTTACCTTTGTGGTGTCGGGCAAAAAGCCAGTTGTAGAGTGCTGTACGGGCACTGCCCACATGGAAAAAACCTGTAGGGCTTGGTGCCATTCTCACTCTTATCTCATTTTTCATATTTTATCCCGTCGCCTGCGTTTTCATAATAAAATGGCAGTGAATACATCGCCGTTCCCAAATTTGCCCACATGAATATTGCTTGAATCTTTGATTCAGCTATAAACCTCAGGACTCCAATCACCATGTGGATGCAAATTTGAGGATCCCGGCTTCTGTGCCGGGGAATCTGTCTTTTATCACTGTAATCATTTGACAATATCTCTATCACGATTTTTGTTCAACACCGAATTTCTTCAGATTTGAATATGACAAGAAATTCGAGTGTCCCGCGCTATTTGCGCAGGGGATCTTCGATTTGATTACAAAAATCAGTGTCCCGACCTCTTTGTCGGGGAATCTGCCTTTCATCACTGTAATCCTTCCCGCACCTTTCGGGTCATAACAATGCTATGCTCAATCCGTCTTTTCAATTGACCTAGCCCAGACATAGTATTTATCACTGTATTCTTTCTTACATCACTTTAATCGAGCGGGCAACGCCGGCACGGAGAGGGGGAGATTCGAACTCCCGTCCCATCTTTCGACGAGAAACCGCTTAGCAAGCGGGTGCCTTCGACCGCTCGGCCACCTCTCCTTTACTAGGAAACAGGATACAGGAAACAGGGAGAACAAATAACCAGCTTCCCTGCACCATACGTCCAACTTCTTACTTTTTACTTCTGACTTCCTAATTCTTCCTTCCTGTCTCCTGTTCCCTATATCCTGTATCCTAAACCTGGGGGACAGGGAGTCGAACCCCGATTAGTTGATCCAGAGTCAACCGTCCTACCATTAAACGATCCCCCAATTCGAGCGAAGCTCAAAAAATTCCAAATACCAAATCACAAACACCAAACTACTCATTATATCTAGCTTTTATGCACCGTCAAGGAAATTAAGTTGACAAATAGCTCAAGAATCGATATAATTATAGGATACTGTCTTGTATGTGGAGAGCTAGTCCTAACTGGTAAGGCAGCGGACTTGAAATCCGCCGGGAGCAATCCCATGGGGGTTCGAATCCCTCGCTCTCCGCTCCCACTTTCCCAAAATTCCAAAATCTCCCGAAAATCATCGAAATGAAATCAGATTTTCGTGGATACTCGAAAAATCGTCAAAATTGAAAATTTTGTATTTTTCGGTACAAGCACCAAATACTTCACCCCGTAGAATATGCCTCGGCATTCCACGGGGCAGGTAAATTCCAAATCACAATGACCAAGTTTGGAATTTGAGTAATTTGGGTATTATTTGAGATTTGGAATTTGAATATTGTAATTTGGTCTTTTAGGTATCTAGGTATTTCGGCATTTAGGCATTTGTTTATTATTCTATCTTAACCACCTTTTGCAAAGTCGTTGTGGTTTCCGTC
>DAOVAN010000039.1 GCA_030671005.1 Caldifarciminota bacterium | reverse complement strand
ATCAATGATATGTTTCGTGAATAGCTGGGCGTGAACCATACCGGTTGAAAAGAGTGAGATTGATAGTATACAGAGCAACAGCCTAATAATTAATCTGGAGTACGTCATAACTCACCTCCTTGATATATAAAAGTAATCACTGTTAAATATTAGCCGAAACTTAAAAGAAATCAAGGACGATTTTTCGCCATCAATGGAAAAATGCCTGTGGTTCGACGAATACCGGTGGTACCGGTGTTTACGTGGTGTTTATCTTGTGGGTATGATTGCTGCTATCCTGGACTGGACTTAGCTTATCTCGAATTTCTTGACAAATACTTGTTCTTTGAGTTCCTCAATTAATCCATCATATTTCTTCTGTACTTCTTGCTGATATAGATACTGCATTATTTGGTCACGTAACTCTTCAAAGGTCAAGGTCTGCTCAGGTACTTTTTCTCTAGTGTACAACAGATGATAGCCATACGGCGTCAGTATCGGTTCACTCACCTCACCCTCATCCATCTCCTTGACGACCTCGTCGAATGGTGGGGTAAGGCGGTCAACATAGAATTCACCCAGATCAATCGTTGGATCCCTAGAATGTTGCTTTGCCAGACTATCAAAATCAACACCCTCCACAATGAGTTCACCCAGCTTTTCGGCTTGCCTCTTCACACGAAGCGTATCTTCCGGTGTTATTTTCACTTTGATAAGAATCTGTCTCAGCAATACCCAGTCAGAACCTTTATTCAGCACCTCGACAATATGATAACCGATCCTCGTCGGGAACGGCTGGGATACCGTGCCTGGTGCAAGAGAGAACACGATTGCTTCGAAATCCTCGATTGTCTCGCCCCTCCTTATCTTGCCCAGCATACCCCCTTTTCGTCTGGAATTCTCATCCTCTGAGAATTCCTGGGCGATCACACCAAAGTCGCCGCCCGTGAACAACAGCTTATAAACATCGGTCGCCCGCGCAAAACCCTGCATCATCTCACGTTCACTCGGTAGTATTGGCAACAGTATGTGGGATAGCTTCACCCTGCCGGGCACACTGGCAATCGAATCCTTGTTTTCCTCATAGAAAGCATTAACCGCAATCGGCGATATCATAATGTTTGATGCAAACTTCTTTGATATCAACCTTTCCATTACCAGCCGCGATCTCAAATTCCCCTGGTAGTAATCCTTCAGCTCATCAAGGCTTATCTCCTGCTCGTCTAGATATTTGAAGAAGTCGGCTTCGGATGGGAAATTACCTTTTAAGTTTTCAATATTCTGGTTGACTAATGGTCTGACATCATCATCGACAACAAAGATCGATTCTTTTTCTGCTTCGATCAGTAGCAATTTATTGGCGATGAGCTGATCAATGACGTACTCGTTCATCTCTTCCTCAGTCGTGAACATATTTCTCACGGCCGGGTCGTTGGCTAGGATACCCATATTCTCCAAGACCTCGCTCTGCAAAATAACATCATTCGCAACAATGGCCGCGACTTGATCTGCCATCGTCGAAACGAGGAAGATAATTATCAGCATTCTTTCCTACCTAAGCACATATAGTACATGTATTTTACTACTGGATCGGTGTAAGATCGGTTATGATCTTGTATGAACCCCTCAGGCTATCAACATAGCTGGTCAGAAAATCCTGGTACTTAGCCGCGAGGAGGTAGTTGTATATCTGCCCCTTGATCTCATCGCTCAGCTCGACCCGTGCTTTTATCTTCCTCTTGTCGATCATCTTCACAATCAAATACGTTCCCTGTACATACGGAACCGCCTCAGAGATTTCACCCGGTTTCATGCCGAAGATCACTTCTTCGATGGCAAAATCGGCGATCATACCCCGCGGTAGGTAGTCGGTTATGATCTTGGGATTTTCTGGATCCTGATATCTGGTCAGAGAGCGCTCGCGGGCAAGCTTGAAGAAATCCGCACCCGCCTTTATCTCCTCTGAAGTACGCAGGGCAATCTCTCTGGTCGGCAAGACCATTTGCCCCAACTTCACCGCGAAGAGAAACTCATCCTTGTGTACCTCAAAATACTCACGTATTTCTTTTTCGGTGACGGTTGTCGAACCGAACTCCCTGCGCACCAGTTCCATGGCCAGGAAGTTCTTAGTATACTGTCCAAGCACGAATTTGATCGAATCCTCCTCATGCATCCCCATTCTCTTAGCTTGTAGATAGAGAACTTCCTGGTGGACCCAATCGTCGAGAAATACTTGTATCCTATCTTCACCCATATTCTTAATATCGACATCGGGTAAGTACTGCTCAAATTCCTGTTTGGTCAGTTTTGAACCGTTGACGGTTACGATGACATCCTTTTCCTGCTCGGCACAATTGAAAAGCAGCAGCAGAATAAGGAAGCAAATCACTTTCTTCACCTTTCCTCCTTCAATAGCTGTGCCAACACTGCTTCGTTGACTTCAGGCTTGTGTTTCTCGCGAAGCATCGCAAACAAATCACTTCTTAGACTATCTACCCTAGCATCCCTCAATCGTGCCTGGACGATCGAGAATGCTTGGTTCAAATTTTTCCCTTCAAATTCGTCTCGATGCGACCCATAGTACTCAACAACTTCCATGGAATCGACATATGCCTTTTCGACAACCATATCCGAGTAGTATTTCTGGTAGAGTAGTGTCGACATAGTATTCTGTAACTTCCTTTTCGTTGCGGTACGCTTATCATGGTGGTTCTTCACAGCTTCATCATATACGAGATCGGGAATTAATTCCTGGTCAATCAGATATTGAGGATCGACCCTCGAACCAGCACGTGCATATCGCACCGCGTCTATCACGGAGCGGACATGCACATATTCAGAATCGTATTTCTTAACAACCCAGGTATTAAGATCTTCCTCGGTGACGAGCGATTCTGGTTTGGCCAAGATCTCCAGCCCTTCAGGATTGTATTCCACCTTTGCCTTCTCCCGGATCTTGTTGTAGTAGCTTTCTCCCTTGGCTCTCGCCTTCTCCTGCCATAAGTTCTGTCTGATGTTTGCCTCTACTTCCTCGTACTTGGGCTGATCGGCAGTCGAATGTTCAACAACTCTAAAAATGAGGTAGTACTCGCCGAACTTCACCGGTTTCGTAGCGCCACCTTCTTTCACATTTTTGAGTGCGTCCATAATTTCAGGCGGAATCGATATGACTGAAAAAGTCCCGATATCTCCATCATTGGATATGGTATCCAAGGAAAACATTAACAGATCTTCAAAAGCTGCGCCTCTCTCGAATTCTGCGTACACGTAATTGGCGAGAGATTCCTCGGCAACCACGATCTGGGCAAGATGGTACTGCTCAACGATCTGATTGTACAGATCCCTCACCTCGGAATCACGGACTTTCACCTTGTTCAGGATCACATCATTATAATAGGTGCGCCATATGACTTCTTCCCTATTCGTTTCAAAAGCAGTACGCACCACCGGGTCGTCCTCATAACCCATTAGCTTTGCTTCTTCTACCGCCAACATCTGGTTTATGAACTCATCGACCTTTTCCATTTTCTTTACCGAATCATCGGTCGCGGCGAATTGAAATCTTTCTTCGAAATCAACTACCGTGTATTTGCTGTCATTGATGGTTACCAATGTTTTGCTCTCAAAAGAGCAACCCACAATAAACAAAAAAAGAGGTATGAGTAAGTATTTGGGATTTCGCATTTGTTCTCCTTTCGCTATTCTATATAAAAGGTTCTGAAAGTCAAGCCTTGATTTTGTCACATCATTACGTATAATTGACCGATGCAACATGCCGTCTTATACATCTCATTAGTGCTGATTGCCGCTTTCGTCGTTCTCTCACCAACCTTCTCTCCGATCTGGCTACTCATTGTCGTCTTGGCAATGCTCTGGCCACAAAGAAAGACAAAAAATGCACGACCCATATATCTCTTCACGATACTCTTACTGCTCCTTTATCTGCTGTTCAGCTACTTCTCGATACTCATTCCTTTCATCATCGGCATTGGCATCGCCTACATCCTGACGCCAATCGTCGATTTCCTGGAGGGCAAAAAACTGCCCAGAATTCTGGCGATATTGGTATGCCTCGTACCGATCATCGCCTTCTTCCCTCTTTTGATTTTCTTCATCGTCTCCGGATTGATCGATGAACTGCAAGGATTGATCACCAAGTTACCTGATATTATCCAACAAGGGCAGGATTACTTCCGCGTTGCGATCGACAAACTCATCGAACTGGGGGTCGACATCGAACCCACGCTTCTCACCAACACCATCACCACACAACTCAACAATATTCTCACCGGTATCTTCTCAACGATCAGCCAGATTGGCAAAGGCATCGGCAGCATTGTAGCCATCATCTACAATGTCATCGTAATTCCCCTGTCCGCCTACCTATTCCTGGCCGACCGTGATAAGATCATGGATTGGTTCCGTAACCTATTCTCACGTGAAGAAAGCAAGCGTATCGATGGTTTTGTCGAAAGACTCAATTCTTCGCTTGCGCGTTTCTTCCGGGGTCAGATAATACTCATGACCGTCGTTGGCTTCATCGTTGGTTTTGCTCTCTGGATTTTAGGAATCAAGTATTACCTGCTACTAGGTTTTATTGCTGGTGCTTTCAATCTCGTACCAAACATCGGGTATATCTTGAGTTTCATTCCAGCAATACTGATCGGCATTACGAGCCCGAATCCTCTAGTGAACGTCATAAAGATCGTATCCGTCTATGTTGGTGAGCAACTGATCGAGAACTTCTTCCTCGGACCATTAATAATCGGTCAGGCTTCGAGACTTCACCCGATGGTTGTCATGATCGTCCTCATCATCGGAGGGATCACATTTGGTTTCTGGGGTGTTTTACTTGCAATACCGGTCACCATCTTTGTACGTGAATTCATGACCTATTTTCTTGAAGTGAATATTTAAATCCCCCAGCGCCGACCACTATCGATAAGTAATTCAGCAAGCGTGTTCTTGACGTTGGTTATTTTGTGATTATAATCTACACGATGGCCGTGAAAACACGCAAATTTGCAGTAACCATTGACAAGAATCGGTGTAAAGGGTGCTTATTGTGTGTCGCCTTCTGTCCCAGGAATGTGCTCGCAATGCAAAAGACTGAGGCAAAGGTTGCCGATCCTGACGCATGTATAGGCTGTCAGCTCTGTGAGATATACTGCCCTGATTTCGCAATATCGGTAAGCAAGATTGAAGAAGAGAATGGTAAATAGAGAAAACGCAAAATTGATGACGGGTAATGAAGCCTGTGCCGAGGCAGCACTCGTTGCCGGCATGAGCTTCTTTGCCGGTTACCCGATAACGCCTTCTTCTGAAATCGCCGAATGTCTTGCCCGCCGGCTCCCTCAGGAAGGGGGCACATTTGTCCAAATGGAGGACGAGCTCGCATCAATGGCCGCCATTATCGGTGCCTCGTTAGCCGGTGTGAAATCTATGACCGCCACGAGCGGCCCCGGGTTTTCACTAATGCAAGAGAATATCGGTTACGCGTCTATGACTGAGGTACCGTGTGTCATCGTGAACGTCCAGAGAGGAGGCCCGAGCACTGGACTGCCAACCCTTCCCTCACAAGCCGACGTGATGCAGGCTCGCTGGGGAACCCATGGTGACCACCCCATCATCGCGGTGGCGCCATCAACCGTACGAGAGACATACGATTGGACCATCAAGGCATTCAATTTTTCAGAACGATTCCGGGTTCCGGTCGTCGTACTGCTTGATGAAATTATTGGCCACATAAACGAGAAGATCGTCTTTCCCAAAAGAGAAGAAATCGAAATAGTCGACCGGGCACGTACCAAGCAAAACCCGGAAGATTATAAACCATATGAATTAACTGATTCTGATATACCACTGTTTGCAGATTTTGGTTCTGGGTACAGATACCATGTCACCGGGCTCAGCCACGACGAAACGGGTTTCCCGACGAATGATCCGAAAAAGGTCGATCTCTTGCACCGGCGGCTTAACCGAAAGATTGACCGATACAAGAGCGAAATAATCAGCTACAAAACAGCATTCCTCGAAGACGCCGATCTGTGTATTGTGGCATTCGGTTCCAGTGCACGCTCCGCCTACCGGGCGGTATCAAGAGCGAGAACATCAGGCCTCAAGGTTGGCATATTCCACATCTTTGTGCTATGGCCTTTTCCCTACGAAGAATTGAACAAAATAGCACGCCGCATCAAGAAATTCATCGTGCCCGAGATGAACCTTGGCCAAGTAGCACACGAAGTAGCATGCGCTACCAAATATGAGGTCACACAAGTAAACCGTGTCGACGGTGGGCTGATTACCCCAGACGAGATCCTGGAGGCGATAAAAAATGTTCCCGTATGAGAAATACCTGAGACGCGATAGATTCCCTCATATTTGGTGTACGGGCTGTGGGTGTGGCATTGTTCTGAAAGCACTGTTACGCGCAATTGAGAGAAGCAAAATTTCAAAGGATGATATCGCTCTCGTCTCTGGTATTGGATGCTCTTCCCGAACTCCTGGTTACGTAGACTTCAATACACTACACACCACACATGGCAGAGCGATTGCTTTCGCGACCGGTCTTAAGCTGGCCAAAAAGGAGTTGAAGGTCATCGTCGTCACCGGTGATGGTGATGCAACGGCAATCGGCGGAAATCATTTCATACATGCCGCGCGACGCAATCTAGACATGACTGTTCTCATCTACAATAATTATATTTACGGCATGACCGGCGGACAAGCGTCGCCGACAACGCCGACCGGCAAAAAAGGAAGCACGGCGCCATACGGTACTATCGAGCCAGCATTTGACATATCGGGACTGGCAATAGCCGCCGGCGCCTCATTTGTAGCACGGAGCACCTGTTACCATGCGGTTCAACTCGACAAGTATATTCATAAGGGTATTTTGAAAAAGGGGTTTTCTGTTATCGAAGCCATATCACCTTGTCCCACGTACTACGCACGACCCAATCGCCTAGGCAATGTAGTCGACATGTTGCAATGGTATAAGGAAAACAGCATACCGGTTGAAGTCGCACGGAAGGTTTCAGAAGAAGAGAAGAAAGACAAGATCATAATAGGGATTCTTCACGATGCCGAGAAACCAGAGTTTTGTGAGGAATACCAAAGATTATCTGCCCGAGTCAGGAAAATAGATAATAAGTGAAGTAGGAGGTTTCTGTGGGTTTCAGATATGAGTTTAGATTAAGCGGTTCTGGAGGCCAGGGGTTGATATTAGCAGGGAAAATTCTTGCTGAGGCAGCGGCGATCTATGACGGCAAAAACGCCACCCAAAGTCAATCATACGGTCCTGAAGCGCGTGGTGGCTCGAGCCGTTCCGAAGTCATTGTCTCTGACGAAGAAATCGATTATCCGAAAGCAGTGAACATTGACCTGCTCCTCTGTTTCACCCAGGAAGCGTGCGACAAATACCATGAGGATGTGAAAGAAACGGGGATACTACTCGTTGATAAGAGTTATGTGACAAAAATCCCAGAGGGGAAGTATAAGGTGTATTCGGTGCCCATTACCGAGACCGCGGAAACGAAAGTCGGCAAGGCATTGGTCGCAAACATCGTAGCCCTCGGCATCATTACGCAGGTAACCGGCATCATCTCAAAAGGAGCAGTCGAAGCAGCAATCCTATCACGCGTGCCTAAGGGAACTGAAGATCTCAATCTAAAGGCATTCAATACAGGCATCGAGATAGCCCAACAATTCAAATAACGGTAATTGTATAATATCAAAGATTCTTGTGAATCCTAAATGGTTAGATTTCGTCGATGAACGAAGACGGCTTAGCTTACTACAGGTACTCGCCGAAGTATCGAGGCTCCAAGAAAAACAGAATCCAGACTTCATAATAATCGGCGCATTACCTCTGCTAATGCATGATTATCTGCAATACACTGCATTGTGGGACGTTGATCTGCTCTTTAGGAGTGAAGCACAATTGAAGGAATTTGCCGACTCCTCGAAATCGAAGGAATTGAGGGTTGTCGATTATGACGATGAGCTCATGGTGAGCGAACATATCACCAGTTTCCATTCTGCCTGGGCGTTTGACAAGACCTGGTTTAATGTGGACTATATCTTAACCGATGATCTATTTAAATTCTACACAGAAAATATCGCTTATCTCGTGTCATATGAACAAGTAATGAGATTGAATGAAATCGATTTTGAAATTTCACTCTATCTGGCACATCCGTGGGATATCATCGTCAGCAAGATTATTTCACCGCGTACGGAGAGGGATATTTCTTTAGGAGTCGATACGAGTATTGACGTCAGACACATCTTTGCCGTGTACAGAAGTGAGAAGAACAATCTCGATTTCTGGCAGCACACCATCTCTAGAGCGCAATTCTTTTGCGACGAGCGGGTATTCAAAGCGAAATTCCTCGGGCTTCTCAGAGCTGCGCCGGCATTGGGATATGATGACTTAGCAATTTCACCGGTTGCTCAACAAACGCTGGAAGCATCATGAAAGATTTCTTAACGCAATTGAAGGAACACAATGCTGAATTTGGGAATCACTATCAAAAGTACCTTCAGACCATACAGCGGAATCTTGATGCTCTGATTCAAAGGCTTGAGGAAAAAAAGAAGCGGGATGCCGTGCACATCCTACATCCCACTTATGATTTTGGCACGCAGCTCGCCATCGTTGCGGATGTCGGCAAAACCCGACAAGAAAAACTAGAGTTTATCAACACCTTCTTTTCATTGCAGTTCCTGCTCATGAACCGGCAATCCGTGGATCATCTCAGAATGGGTGTCAGGGCTTCTGACGCAGACAAATTTGCCGTCTACAAGACTTTCATGATCGATGCCGGTAACAACATCCGCACGCTCACTTCGCATTATATCAATCAGTTGCTCAATATATTCGTCGATGAAGAATCGTGCCCGGAGTTCGTCATCCTCGGCGTAGGCACAAAAGCCGATCAGGATGATATCGATGTTGGTATTATCGATAGTGCAACGAAGAACCGCCAGGAATTTAACCGGGCGATTTCTCAAATCAGCCAAGAAATGCTGAAATCCGCAATCACGTTCCACTTCCACCTGTCCGAGCATATTGGCGGCCAGTTTTTCTCTGCCTCAATCGACGAGTACAAGAGAGCGTTGAAGCATCAAATCGGTGATTATGTAATAATCAACGAAATGCTCAGCGGGGCAGTGATCACGGGAAGTGAGTCTCTTTTCAAAAAATATCAGGAAGAAATCATTGATAAGTATTTCTTTCATCCGAACCGCGACAACAAGTACCATGAGGCTTACCTGAGGGGCATACTGGGCGATATCAGTTCTTTGCTCGCAAGACCGATTCGTTCAAACCGCATCAATTTCAAAGAAGATGGTCTGCGCATCATCAAAAATATTATCTGCGCTCAGAAAACAGTCTTTCACATCGACAAAGTAAACGCCTGGCAGATATTAGACGACTTACGGAAAAAAGATGCAAAGAGATATCGTGAGTACTGTGACCTCGAAAGGTCGTTGACATTCTTTGAGGTCTTCAGACACCTTTATCAACTACTCGTCACTCAAGATGAAGAAGTCGAATTAGATGCTGTCGCTTTCCAGAATATCCGCAGGGTAGCAAGAACCATGGGGTATGCGGACCTCGGCAAGTGTCATGCCGAAGAACATGTCCTGGTACACTACTATGAACATATTCAGAATGTGAGGAACGTCGTTCCGGCCCTGCTCAACGACCTAAAAGTACATCATGAAGAAAACTCGATTTTCGTGTCGATACTGGATCCTCACTATGGAGCTAACATCGCACAGGACTTCCTCACCAAATTTAAATTCTTCCGTGGAACATCTTTCTGGGATGATATTCTGGACGACTTCGAGAATGAAGCGTTATTGAACCGATTCATCAATGACCTGGATGCCTTTCCGCCCGCCAAGAGAAAGAAACTGATCAAAGGATATATCGAATGGGTCAAATACGATCTATACTCATCGATAAAGTTCCTGACTACACTGGGCAGAACGAAAATCGGACACCCGCTTTTTGTCGATCTGAACCGACACCTGCCAGAAATGCTCGAGGATTTGCCGGATGTCGTCAGAAAGCTCTCCTACGTTTTCAATCGTTTCCCGCATCTCATCAACAACTATCTGTCGCTCAATGATGACAAGACTCTGGAGTTCTACCTGAAGCTACTGGAGACACGAATCTACGAAAAAGAGATCGCTGCTATCATTGACAATCTGAAATCCTTGATCGATATTCATCTGTCCAGTAGTGTATTCTACAAAAGATTCTTCTTGAGGATCAGCGAACGATATCCTGAAGCGATCAAAGACTTGAAAAACCCAGAGCTGCTGAGAGAATTCGGCGATGGCATATATAGTGATGTTCAGTCGATGCGGACACCCAAAGAGAAAAAGGAAAAGCTTGGTGATTACTATGATTTTGAAATGATGCGGGTGGGCTTGAGAACATTGAGCGGTGCCGCGGCCGATGAAATCAACATCGAATACACTGAATTCTCCGACCGATACATTCTCACCCTCTTTGACATATGTCGCCAGGAAATAGACACACAGTACACAAAACGTATTATCACCGACGATCTGTTGGCGATTTTTGCGGCCGGTGGACATGCGCGGGAACAGGCATACGACGATGACTATGACATAATCGTTCTCCTGAACTCAGACGATGAGGAAGTGCTCTCGTATTGTAACAAAGTAATCAGCAAAATGAACAGCGAGATCATAAAGCGCAGCACAATTCCTCATCATAGATTCGCCGACTATTTCGGCCGGTATGTCATTCTCCTGAAAGAAGTTGAGTCTCTGTTGAGCGAAGAGCGGGCCGATATATTCATTGAAAAATCCCAGATACTGGGTGCCCGCCTGGTAGTGGGATCGCACCGTTTTGAAAAAGACTTTTTCGACCGGGTGATAAAACCTTTCATCTTCGACCGGAAAGATGAATACATCAAACAAATGTCTGACGAAATCAGCTCGAGACACAAGGCCGCGGGCAATCAGCAAATAATCGTCGAGGACAATCTCAAAGAAGGCATCGGTGGTCTGAGAGACCTGGAAATGATTCTGCTCATCATCAAAGCAGAGTGCCGTATTATGCAACCGGTCAATTCGAAACTATTCACAGAAATTGCCAATAAGCAAGCAGAATTGAGGGAAGACCTGCATCGATTGTTGACCGCCTTCAATTTCCTAAATAATCTCAGGAACACCTACCGTCTCACCATAGGCGCAACCGACATGATAATGCCAGAAATGTTGAACACCGCGGGACGCATCATGGGGTATCAGGATGGGAAGAAGCTTTATGACGAATTCAACAAAACACGTAGTGATGTCACGCACGCAATTGGAAATATACTCAACCGATTGAAGTGTGATTAATGATCAAAATGCTTCACCAATAGCAAAGTGTATTGCTCCGACTGACTCATCGGCCTTACGCTGTATCTTGAAACCATAATCGAGTCTGACACTTCCCAAGAAACTCTTTAAGCGCAGGCCACCGCCGACACCCCATCTCAAACCGCTGGATATCTCTTCACGGTCTTGCCAGATGTTTCCACCATCAATGAAGACAACCCCACCAATAAATTTGTATATCGGGAAGCGTAATTCTGCCGATACCTCGCCGAGATATTTTCCGCCCAAAGGGTT
>DAOVAN010000048.1 GCA_030671005.1 Caldifarciminota bacterium | reverse complement strand
ATGGTGTGAATGCTTTCATCCGTAATACGAATGCAAAAAATCTTCCCTTGGAGTACAAAATATTAGATTACCGGCCAAAGCCGTGGACTTTTCTAAGATCGGCATTGTTCTTAAAATTCATGGCGTGGTATTTGACCGCTTTCGACATTTCAGAATTAGCGCTCACGCGCGCCCGCTTGGCATTCGGTGAATCAGAAGTTAGCCAAATATACCCAATTATTCCTCCCTTTACCGATCCTATCATCCCGCGCCGGACACCGTGGCGATTTCATCCGAGTAACATACCAGATAAACCAACATCGCCGTTTGTGCCGAGTATCGATGCTGCAGCAAAATCCCCTGAGATGGCGACTGCGCCAGGCAGTAATAATTGGGCAGTGGCGGCGTTTAAAACCAGCACTGGATCACCAATATTGTCTAATGACATGCACCTGCCTTTGTATCTGCCAAACATATGGTACGAGATTCAACTGACCACACCCGACATGAATGTGTATGGTGTATCATTTCCCGGTGTACCCCTGGTCATCATCGGATTCAACGCATACATAGCATGGGGTGCAACTGCTGCGATGACTGATGTGATTGACTGGTATGAAATAGAGTTCAAGGATGAGGCTAGGTCTTTCTACCTCCATGATACTGTGTGGTTACCAACCCGAAGACGGATCGAAGAGATAAAGGTAAGGGATAAGGGTATTGTGGTTGACACCGTGGTATACACACATCACGGACCTGTTGTGTATCACAGTGACGAGAGCCCACATGACCAGAGGGTTCCGAAGGGCACTGCAATGCGTTGGACCGGACACGATCCATCAAATGAAATACTTGCTATCCTGAAGCTGAGCCGTGCACAGAACTACGATGGATATGTCGAAGCATTCTCACATTTCGATTGTCCTGCTCAGAATTTTGTGTTCGCCAGTGTCGAGGGGGACATTGCTATGTGGCATATCGGCAAGTTACCGATACGTTGGCAAGGTCTTGGAAGATATGTCAATGACGGCAGGAATTCGGAATATGACTGGCAGGACTGGATACCGAGGGAGCAACTCCCGCACGTGCTCAATCCAACACGTGGTTTTGTTAGCTCGGCGAACCAGTATCCAGTGGACGAACGCTATCCCTATTACCTGGGGGGTAGTTTTTGGTCTTTCGACCGTGGTGCACGGATAAACGAAATCCTGGGCAACGCACAGAAGATCACGGTCGAGGATATGATTGCACTTCAAAACGATGTCTTGGATATTTCGGCAAGGAAGATATTGCCGTTTCTCTTGGCGAACATCGATGAGAACAAGCTATTCTACCAGGAGCGTGAGAGTTATGATGAGCTTGAATCGTGGAATTATGAATTTCACGCAAACCTGATTGCTCCGACTATTTATGAATACTGGTGGGAGGAATTGTCTCGTATGATTTGGACCGATGATATGGAAACCCCACAGGGCGATCTGCGCAGTCCGCGTCGCGACGCAACTATTGCGTTGATGCTAAATGACCCGAACAGCGAATACTTTGATGTAAAAACCACACCCAACCATGAACGCCTAAAGGATATCATCGTTAAATCATTCCATAGCGCCAACAAAAGGCTGTTCGATGATCTGGGAAGTCATGGAAATGGTTGGCAGTGGGGTAGGGCAAGACCGGTAAACATCGGGCATCTGGGTCAAATACAAGGTCTTGGTCGAGTCGGTTTGCCCAAGGCAGGCAGTGAGTTTACGGTGAACTACAAGGACACGAGTTTTGGCCCTTCTTGGCGAATGGTAGTCTCTTTAGGCAAAGAGATAAAAGGTTGGGGGATCTATCCTGGGGGACAATCTGGTCATCCTGGTTCAGAATTCTACGATAGTTTCATTGATGATTGGCTTGCCGGTAACATATATGAGCTTCTTTTCTTACGATCTCCAGAAGAGGACGACGAGCGGCTGATAGGAAGTACCGTCATGAGGAGTACACCTTGATCATCGACTTCGCTATGTGTTTCGCCGCAACGTTACTGCTACACATCCTCACTCCTTGGTGGTGGTGGATAATGATTGTGCCCTTTGTATTTGGTTTGGTGCGGGCAAGATCGGGCTGGTACGCTTTTCTGATTGGAATGAGCAGTGCCGGTCTGTTATGGTTAACCAGTAGTACATACTACTACTTCACGGGGAGCCAGATTATTGATCATCGCGTCGGTGCCATGATTGGGTTGGGTTCCCCGTTGTTGTTGATTATTCTCACTGCTGGTGTGGCGGCGTTTGCCGGAGGTATTGCCAGCGGTGCTGGCTTCGCGATAAGGAACATTTTTACAAAGAAGTGATTTCAAGAGAGACTGACCCGTTAGATATCATTGCATGGAAACGAGATTCGAGATTTGACTATCATGGACTATTCAATATTCTTTCGCTGTCACCGGGTAAAATATCCTGCTATGGTAGGCAGGTTATTCTAACGCAATTCGATAAGACTGCTGGCTGGCTCGACGAATTGAGTTAGCCTGTGATCCATACAAAATCCCCGAAACATTACACTTTGTTCTGGCGTGAGTATCATGGGTAGATATTATCAGGATAGGCTCCATGGTAACAACCTGAAGCGATGCTATGATATCGCCCCGCCTCGTATCCAGCAGTACCTTTCCGCTGAGATTGATTACGTTCTCCGAAGGATACCACATAATTGTCTGGCTCTTGAGCTTAGGTGTGGATATGGTCGTGTACTACAGCATCTTGTGCCTAAAACGGACGTGCTTGTGGGTATCGACACATCACAGACTAATATCGACCTTGGGATGTATTTTCTGAGAGATTGCCATAACTGCCACTTGTTAATCATGAATGCGATTGCTTTAGCATTCCCGGACAACACCTTTGATGGTGTCATCTGTATACAGAATGGAATTTCAGCCTTCCACGTTGGCAAGAAATCGTTGATACGCGAGAGTATCCGAGTGACGAAAAGTAGGGGTCTTGTTATGTTTTCGAGTTATTCAGAGAAGATATGGGTTCAACGTCTTCAGTGGTTTGAGGCTCAGGCGGAAGCCAGTTTGATCGGTGAGATTGATCATGAAAAGACGCGTAATGGTATTATTGTTTGCCGAGATGGGTTCATGGCAACTACTGTTGGCCCAGAGGAATTTGAAGAACTGGCACATGGTTTTCCAGTCGACGTTCATATCGAAGAGGTTGATGAATCGAGCATTTTCTGTGTGATGACTGTACACGAGAATCCTTGAGAATTATGTGGTTCGTTAGCTTGTATCAAAGATAATCATGAGTATTCTGACTACGCTATTCATTGCTTTTGGCCTTGCCTTAGATGCGTTTGCAGTGGCCGTGACCACCGGTATTGTTTCAGAAAAACCGAGACCACAACATGCTCTGACCATCGCGATTTTTTTTGGTTTTTTTCAAACCATTATGCCAGTAGTCGGCTGGTCGGCGGGTTCTTTATTGGAGGATTACATAAGGAACGTCGATCACTGGGTTGCTTTTGCAGTACTTTGTCTCATAGGGCTGCACATGATATATGAATCCATAAGGCCGGAAGGCGGGAAACGTGAGATTGACCCTTTCAAGATCCTCGTCCTTTTGCTTCTATCCATAGCTACAAGCGTTGATGCTCTTGCAGCAGGTATTAGCTTTGCTTTCTTGGATGTCGCAATTCTGCGTACTGTGTTGATTATTGGATTTGTAACATTTCTATTATCATTCATAGGTTACTACATTGGTGACAGAATGGGTCACTTCTTTGAGAAGAGAGTGAGAATGCTCGGTGGTGTTATCCTTATTGCTATTGGAATAAAGATCCTTGTTGAACATTTGGGGTAAGTAATGAACAACAGTTTGTTCTCGTGATTCGAGATGATTAACAAGATACTATTCAGGAAACCTTTACTTACGCTCTACAGCATAGCTGGCATCGGCATGCTCGGCCACATACTTGTTCAACCCATTCTGCCCATTTTTGCACGGCGTCTTGGCGCTACGGGTCTCGAGGTCGGGTTGCTGACTTCGGGGTTCATGCTCGCGCGGGGTTTCACGGCGTACTTCGTTGGTAGAAGGATCGATAAAACCGGCGAGAGAAAATCAGTAATAAAGCTGGGCTTGCTTTTTCTATTCGGGCTTACCCTTCTTTATTTTTGGGCGAATAGCCTTTCGGCACTACTGATATTGAGATTCGGTCAAGGTATTTGCTCCGGTCTCATATGGCCAGTTGCACAGATTATGGTTGCAGAAAATACACCCCAGGGTTACAAAACCAGGGCTCTGTCTTTGTATCAGATCACGGGCAGGATCGGGGCGTTACTGAGCCGCCTACTCCTCGGTCTCGCTCTTCTCGTCACAAGCAGAATTGGTTTCGGCGAGGTTGCGTCGTTCAGGATTATGTTCGTGTTTGCCGCGTTGATCATCGTCATCGGATTTGTCGAAGCCCTGTTGTTACCGCACCAGAAAGTAAGAAGAGTAGAAAAACGAAGGCGACAGAAATCATACTCGATATTTGTCCTCGGTTTTATCTTCGGTGCGCTACTGGCCTTAACCCCGATATCGCTAATCTACTTGAATGAGCAATACAATATCTCTCCCCTGGAGATTGCGATGCTTTTGCTCATACTGGATGTGATCACAATGTTCGTGATGTATCTTTCTTCTCACCTGACCGACCGTCTCGGTTTCAAGAAATCGCTAATGGTTATCGCAATACCCTGTCTTGTCATTGCTTTCATTCTTCCTTTCATCTCGCCGTTGTGGGTTTTCGTTGTGTTATACTTCATACTACGCACCGCGATCAGTTCTTTCCTTCCGATTTCGCGGTCCTACGCCACGAGTATGGATACTGAGATCGGCTCAAACATAGGAAAACTCAACATGGTGACTAACCTCGGGGCGGTAGTGGGTCCAATAATTGGTGGCTTTATATATGATACTATGTCCGGAAGTCTCAAGATAGCCGGGTACGCGGTGGTCGCCTTGTTCTTGCTTCCCACGTTTATTATCCAGATGCGGAAGCGGTGAGGTTTTCTATCGGCTACCCGATAAATCTACTACAGATTGGAACATCAATCTCTCGTGTTCAGGGGTGTAGAGTTTTTGGTGAGTCTAAACATCAGAGTCTTCGAGCCCATCGAAAAGTCAGCGAGAAGGTGCTTCGAACGTGGCATAATCTACGAGTTTCGAGGTGCAGGGAGATTTATTCATTGACTTAGATTAATTTACGAGTAGAATTCTGAGAAAAGGAGTTGTATGATTGGAAAAAGAGAAGCAAGAGAAATAGTTGATTTAGTGGTGAAACAGTCTAAGGCGGATCAGATAGAGGTTTCCTTACTAAACCATGATCAAGCCCTTACGAGATTCGCGAATAACTACATTCATCAGAACGTGAGTGAGTCCAATACCAGTATTTCGATAAGGGTCGTTTTCGGAAAGAAAATAGGCACCGCCTCGACCAATTCGCTTGAAGAAAAGAAGATACAGGAAACGGTTGCTTGGGCAGAGAAGATTGCTCAATTCCAGAGGGAAAACGATGATTTTGTTTCGCTGCCGCGGGCTGGTCAAGACGATTATCATACGGTGAATGCCTACAACAAGCAGACCGAAGAATTCTCAGACCAAGACAGGGCACGCGCGGTGGAGGAGATCGTAGATGTCGCCAATGAAAATTCACTCAAGACATACGGCTCGGTGTCTAAGGGGACTGCGGAGATATGTATCGGCAATTCGCTAGGGACATTTGCCTATACAATGTACGGTGATGTTTTCTGCAATGTTGTCATGGCATCCGACGATTCAACGGGCTATGTTCAAGCAGGAACCCGCGATATACGTACTGTCGACTTCAAACGCCTCGCCGAAACTGCTGCCCGCAAGGCACTCATGTCAGGGCATCCTGTAAATATCAGTCCGGGTAAGTACACTACGATATTCGAGCCGCTTGCCGCAAGCGAGTTCCTCCAGTACTTGGCCTACTACGCATTCAATGGAAGACTCTTTCAGGAAGGGCGTTCATTCTTGACCGGCAAGCTCGGTGCCAAAATCATCGATGAACGGATCACCGTGGTAGATGATCCCCTGGCAGATACTGGTTTTTCTTTTCCCTTTGATTTCGAAGGCGTTCCCAAAAAAAGACTTGTGCTCATTGACAAGGGTGTTGCCAAGAATGTGGTGTATGATTCCTTGACTGCGTTCAAGGAAAAGAAGGAGTCGACAGGACATGCCTTAGGGGCGCCCAACCCCTTTGGTCCGGTACCCCTCAATGTGCTGATGAGACCGGGCACCAAGAGCTTAGATGAGATGATCAGTGAAACGGAGAAGGGCATCTTGGTGACGCGATTTCACTATACGAATGTCATTGACCCTCACAAGCTTACTTTCACTGGTATGACCAGGGATGGTACGTTTCTTATCGAAAAGGGTAAGGTTAGCAAGGGCGTGAAGAATCTAAGATTCACCGAAAACATCATTGAAGTCTTGAATAGGGTGGAGGCATTATCTAATAAGCCAGAATTGGTTGCAGATGATCCTGGATACGGTGCAAGATTCGCTACGGGCTCCGTAGTGCCGGCCATCAAGATAAAGGATTTCACATTTACGAGCGCTACAGAGTTTTAGAAAGCCGATAATCTTTTTGTTCAGAAAGGGGACGGTTCATTGGGTGACTACTTTAGATTATTAAGACCGCAACAGTGGCTCAAGAATGTTTTTGTGTTTGCCGGTCTCATCTTCAGCCGGCATTTTTTCTATGTAGAGAGCATTGAGAAGAGTATTTATGCGTTCATTGTTTTTTCTCTTCTGAGTAGTGGCGGATACGTAATAAACGATCTACTCGATTACAAAGAGGACCGAATACATCCGGTCAAATCCAAACGGCCAATCGCCGCAGGTAAAGTACGTCGAGACCACGCGGCATTCATTGCGGTGGTTCTGTTAATTATATCGTTCGCTGGTGCCTATGCTCTCGGGGATAACTTTCTCTATGTTTGCCTGATGTATTTTGGACTCATTGTTCTATATTCTTTCGTGATAAAGAATATTGTCATTCTGGATGTCCTGGCCGTTGCTATGGGTTATGTGTTAAGAGCCATCGCCGGTGCAGTAGTCATTGATGTGGAAATTTCATCGTGGCTACTCTTATGTACATTACTGATAGCGCTTTTCCTTGCGATTTCAAAGAGAAGGACTGAGATCGTGCTACTCGGCGAGGGTGCTATAAAACACCGGAAGATCCTTTCGCAGTACTCGTTATGTCTGCTGAATCAGATGATTGCGATCGTTACGGCTGCGTGTGTAGTGTCCTATTGCCTGTACACTCTTGCCCCTGAGACAGTGGCCAAATTTGGCACGAGGAACTTGATATATACGGTGCCGTTTGTCATCTACGGAATATTCAGATATCTATACATCACCTATCAGAAGATTGAAGCTGACATTCCGGAAAGGGTTTTGTTCAGTGATCTACCCTTACAAATTTGTCTTGTAACATGGATTGTTTCCTGCATATTTATTCTAGTGAAAATTTGAGGATCGCGGTTTTAAGAAAGTTGGTCTAACGTCTAACAAGGACTACTTTTTTTGTTGTCCTTTCGTCAGTAGTTGTGGCGACGAACCAGTAGATACCCTCTGATACCTCCCGGTTGTTGTCATCCACACAATGCCAGGTCATTTCGCCTGATGGGTTTTCCATGTTTGTGACAAGCCGTCCGAGCGTATCGTAGATCTTCAAAGACGAGTAATCTGATGGTTGGTCGAGCTGGATGATTACGAAGTTGCTACTCGGATTGGGAATTATCTTGATTTTTTTTTGCGGTCTTGGGATCGTCGATTCACCTGATATTCTGTTCAATAGTACATTCAGCTCTGTCATCTGGCCGTCACTGACCACGATGTCATCATAATACATCGAAGCGTAACCACAGTTGCGCACTTCAATGTCATACACGCCTGGCTTCAGTATTCTCAAGAAGCGACCATATGTTACATCACTCTTTCGGGGCGGTAGACTAGAGTCATAATAGCCATTGATTACTACCTCAGCACTTACAGGTTCACCACTAAGGGAATCATAGATACATCCAGTGATACCGCTCTCTTCGACGCGCTCCAGGAGATAATAAGCGCCGGGTAGGTTTCTCTGGCAGATATCATCCACGATCGAACCCGGCGGGATCGTGGTTGTGCCGACTTCCAGGCAGTAGGTGAAGATCCCGCAGATGCCGTAGAGCCAGTTTCTTGCTCGACCATCAAGACCCTGACCCACCAGTGCTGTGTAATGTCCGGTACCTGAATCTTTAATTATACGTTTGGAGATCGTATCGGCTATTACGCGTATGAAGGGGTAATCAGGTGAGTACCCGCCACTCCAGCGCCACGGGTAGTAAACGACTTCGGTGAGTCCGTAACGGGCAGAATGGTAGGTAATGCAGAAAGCAAAGCTGTGCGCGAGAGTCAAATCCCGAATCGCACGCGCCTCACTTTCGGAAAAAGAATAGGGGCCGCGGTAAAATTCTGAGGAGAAGTCTGTACTCCCACCGTTGCTCCAATAGAAGTCATAATTACGGTTAAGGTCGACACCATCATGGGTTAAATCGAAGAACCCGTTGTTATCATTATCCCGCTTGTTCTTGCGCCAGATGGTATCCATGTGAGTCATGACAACATTGTGACCATCTGGATTCATTAACGGTACAAACCATATTTCTCGATTGTTTATCCAGTGAGTCTTGGTCGAATCAATATTATAGTTGCTGATCAGGTCATCGATCATGTACATACATATTTCGATACCGATGAGCTCTTCGGCGTGATGGCAACCTATGTATAGAATTTCTGGTTCGTCTTCATCCATCGTGACCGAGTCAGATATTTTTAGGGCGAATATTGGCAAAGAGTCGATATCAGTATAGCCTAGTGTGTCGAGCATCGTGATACTGGAGTAATGGGTCGCCATCGAGTCGAGTTCATATGCGACTTCGTTAAAGGTGTGGTACCGTGGGTCGATCGACAATAAGAAGAGCAGCCAGATCATTTCAGCAGTATCACTTTTGTTCCTTGTTGATTCCCTTTTATGTTCAGATCAACAAAATATACACCACTGGCCACATGTCTGCCATTTTCGTCGGTTCCGTCCCATATCACTTGTTCATTCGTCAGTTCATCAAAGGATTTCACGACGCGTCCGCAGACATCATAGATCTTCAGTTGCACTTCACCTGGATTTAGGAAGCCGAGAATTTGATTCAGTCCCGCAGCACGTATGGCTAATTGATGCTTGAAGGGATTCGGGTAAACATTGAGGCCAATGTTGCTGAGTGCGGCTATCTTCTGTTCTTCAACGCCAGGTGAGCCGTCAATGTAGAACGTGAAGTAATCTGTTTTTTGGTATGCACCATTGTTACCGTCTAGATGCAGAGCGAAACCAATCGTCGTATCTGATGGTGTGGCGCTGATTTGCGCAATAAACGGTGAGCCATACTTGCCAGCTCTCTAAGCAGGTGCAATGTAACCTAAAACGGCCGTACTCTGGATGATATTCGCATCTGGATCGTTCGTCTGAAGCATTCCCGTGACGTTATAGGCAATTGTATTACCACCGTTCTCGACAAATACGTATATGTCAATTGTTTCACCAGGGTCGATCACGCCGTTGTTGTTACCGCCGACTGAGTCATCAAAGGTGAAATATGTCGTATAGAGCCATATGCCGGCTGGTGCTTTTGTTGTTACGAGTATTGCACGACCGTTCGCAAGAGGGGCTGCGGACTGATGGTAGTTGCCGTTAAAGACGTACTGTAATCCTCTGGTTTGCGTATGGTCTTCTATGCCTACAGTGTTTTCATTGGCAATCGAAACCGTGTCGTACAACAATAGTATTTCGCCATCGCCAGTCGGGGTGGTGTAATACTGAGGGTCTCTGATTTGCATCTGGAAAGTCTCTCTTTGATTTGTACTGCCGATATGGCAAACACTTCGAAATTCAACTATCCAGCGGTGGTTTGCTGCATCGTGAGCATAATAGATATCACCTGTGCCAGTCGGTGCAGGCCTGGGATCTAAATCATCCCAGAACGGAGCAATCAATCGCCTTGGCCCTCCTGATGAAGGAATTGGTTCGTTTGCGCCCATTCGGAATGTAGACGCGCCCATTTCCATGAATCCATTAGAACAAAGGCCTATGGCATTATAGCTGAGTCCGTAGAACGGGAAAGCAAAGGGAAGGGGATAAG
>DAOVAN010000077.1 GCA_030671005.1 Caldifarciminota bacterium | reverse complement strand
AGCCAAACGGGTGATAGAACGCCTGCCACTCGTATCACATAATGGTCGGCGCACAAAAATAAGGGGTCGTAGTTCAGCTTGGTTAGAACGCCTGCCTGTCACGCAGGAGGTCGCGAGTTCAACTCTCGTCGGCCCCGCTTTTTCTTCGAAAAAGTCGATTACAGTGATTACAACTTGATAACAGTGATATTTTTATGTAAAAAATGAATCAACTACTATCCTTTCAGGAAATTAGTGCCAATACTTCTACCATTCGACAATTTTAGAATTGTCGAATAGTCAAATAGCATACGTAACAATGGAATCGTCTTTAGGAAATTGTTGAAAAAGGGAAAATATATAATCAAAAACCCAGAGCGTTTATTGACCTAGCAGTTTGAGCATCTCTTTGACTAACAGGCTCGAGTTCTCTGCCGCGTAGAGGACAAAAGCTTCAAAATCAACCTCTGCCTCCTCGTTGGCCAAATCACTGAGCGAACGTATGATCACAAATGGAACATCATTGGTTGCGCAAATTTGAGCTACTGCGGCACCTTCCATCTCGACACAATCAGCGTTGAAAGTCTCCTCAATCCATACCCTCTTTGCCTCGCTCGAAATGAACTGATCACCAGTAGCTACTCGGCCCAAAATAATCTTTGGTTCCTCGTCTTCCCCCCTCATTTCCTCGGGGATTGCGTGCAACTCTACATTCCCGGCTGCCTGCAGTGCCAGTCCAACAAGAACGCTGTCGGCGAAAAAGCCCATGGTGTCAAATGAGATGAACGAATCAGGCAATATTTGGCCAAAATCATGATGGACAACATTACTCGATACTACAATGTCCCCTATGTCCAGTTGTGGATTAATACCACCCGCAACACCGGTGAAGATCATTGCATCGACTCCATACTGAGTAATCATCAGCTGGGCTGTCTGCGCCGAACCCACCTTGCCTACACCAGCCCGCGCCATAACGCACGGCACACCGTAAATCTTGCCTGATCTGTAGATTTTTGTGGCAATGGTGTCTACCTTTTCAACGACCATATCCTTGCTGATCAGGTCCAATTCTACTTCCATGGCACCCATAATACCGATCACCCCTGGTTGACCAAGCACCAATAAATGCACTAAAATCGCAGCTATCATCATACCCCCAAGAAACATGCGACTATTCTGCCAATCGCAAACTAGACATTATTTGCGAAACTTCTCTTCCCTGAAAATCGAGTAATCACGCAAGTTATACAGACGCACCAGCAAATCAGCAATGGTCAGTTCAATGTAACCGAAAGTCGGTGGGAAACCCTTTTTGTCTTCATTCTTCAAATGGCCCGGATTGAAGAAAATAATACCATGCTCCAGCTTTATGTCGGGCATGTGAGAATGGCCATACAGAACCACCTTGACTCTTTTGTCGCGAATCAAATCCTCGGGAACAAGATCACCGGGCAGGTCATTGGGATGGGATGATACAGTGTGGCTCAATAAGAATCGCCAACCCCCGTAATTTTCTACCGTCCGGTTCGGGATCTTGGCGTCCTGATAGGCATCACTGAACACTCCTGGCACGCGTAAGATGCCACGCTCACCAAGCTCATCGACATCGCTGTAGTCATCACCCAAGTGTATTATCTTATCAACAGACCTATCCTGCAGGAAATCCACTGCTTTGGAAAAGTTCACAATATGCCGGTGTGTATCACTTATGACACCTAGCTTCATATGATACCTCTTGCCATTTTTTGATTCACAAATCTAAACGAGAAATATCGATAGCAATATCATCACCACAAAGATTATGAATGTGGGTATTATGAGTAATTTCAGAAAATTCCTCATTGGTACATTAAAATACTCGATCGAAACTCCAACACATGGGTGGACCGGTGAAATCATGTATCCGAAGAATATGCTGGTGTAGATTAGCGCGAATACAACCGGGGTGATAGCACCGAAAGTCAAGTAGACCGGCAGCATGATCGATGCCGGCAACAAAACCCTACCCGTAGCTACACCCAAAACGAAACCCGCGACAACACAGAGCGTCGCAGGTTCTAACGGAATCGAAGCGATCAACGTCGCGGCGCTGGACGACTTGAAAATATTGAGGAAGACGAACATGCCGATGATGATGAGGGTGAAATTCCAGGGTTTCATTTTCCTCGCAATGCTCACCAGATTGAGTGGGATTCTGCTCATCAGAATCGAAAGCACCAAAGAAGTGCTCACACCGATAATCGTAGCCACTTCTTTCGCCGGTAGATCAATTAATCTTTTGATGGAAAAATCGAGGAGCGGCGCGACCAGCACAATGAATAGCGGCATGAGTAGTCCTTTGATCGAAAATGGCTTCTCGTATTCGATCGTCCCTTGGACTCTTTTTATGAAAAAGATGTAACCTAGGAAAAGGGCAAAAAAGAAAGTGGGCAAGAGATACAATGCCGCAGAGTACACACCGATATCTGCAATCTTGGCTGATGCGATCAGTGCCGAGCTTAAAGGATAAATCAGTACGAACAAATGCCGGAACCAGTTGTTGATCGCGACCTTTAGATCATCGGCAACACCAATACCTCCCTTCTCAAGAATTGGCGCAGAAAGCAACGCACCGCCCGGCATCGGCAACAACCCCATCATCGCAGGCGATAAAGCCATGAGTCCCTTTTTGCCTATCCTGAGGTTATTCACGAGATCATCAATCTGTCCACTTGCCTTCATGGTGCCGCCGATCATCGGGATCACGCCCATGGCTAAGGCAAGCAGCAGAACCGAGATGTCGGTGAGGGTATTGACAATGATCTCGAGTACCTCAACAACCGGTATGGTAAAAAGCCCCAAGATGACCGCTCCGCAAAAGAGGGCCAGGGGCAAGCTCCGGCGCGCCACCAGTAGAATGGTGGTCAGAGAAATAGCAAACCCTAGCCAGGTCAGCATGGCCTGAGCTGTCCAGTCAATTTTGTCATGACCTGTGAATGAAAATGGTGAGGCTTCTACAGCAGTTCGGCAATCTGCACCGCATTCAGGGCTGATCCTTTGCGAAGATTATCTGCCACAACCCACATTGCCAAACCGTTCTCGAATACGTGATCCCTTCTTATTCGACCAACAAAGACTTCATCTTTATCGAGCACATTCTCCGGCATCGGATACTCATCGTCATGGCTCACGAGTTTCAATCCAGGAGCACCCTCCAACGTTTTCTTCACCCCGGTAATCGATATCTCCTTCTCAAAACCTGCATGGACCGCCATACTAGTGCCACGACTCACCGGAACCCACACACACGTCGACGAAACATTAATGTCATCTCCATCGAGTATGCTACGCACGTCTCCAGCTAGAACTGTCTCTTCCTCGGTGTAGCCTTCCTGCGTAAAATCGCCCACCTGGGGTATCACGTTATCAGCAATACGGTAAGGAAAAACACTATCTTCGGACTTCTCGCCGCGCATGCCTAAAGCAAGGTATTCATATTCATACCGCAATTCGTCCAGCGCATCCTTTCCAAACCCCGACACTGCGGCATAAGCAGTAACATGTAGCCGCTTCAAGCCATATTCTTTATGTAGTGGATAGAGTGCAATGAGCAGTAGAATGGTAGTTGGATTTGGGTTCGCAATCACACCTTTATGCTCTTTTACCATTTGCGCATTAATTTCTGGAATAACATGTAGTACGCCGGGATCAAAGATAAATGCGCCAGAACAATCAATGACGAAAGCTCTTCTCTTGAATTTGGGAACGATCGCCCGCGCTTGGACCTTATCGAGGCAACAAAAAACCACATCAACCTTGCCAATGCAACTCTTGTAGTCATTCGTCCACTCGATCTGTTTACCCGCGATCTCCTTTTTGTCTACGAGATTCTCATCGGGCGTGAAGAAATATATTTTCTTGGCTGGATAGTTGCGCTGTTCTAATACTTTGATCAACTCCTTGCCAACCAGGCCACTGGCTCCCAAGACAGCAATGTTTTTCATGCATCAATTATAGAACGAATCATGGCTAAGTCAATATATGCTTACTTTCAACATGGGACCAAGCCTTGCTTTTCAAGAATCTTCACATCTCACAACGTGGCGTAGTAGCGTACCGTCCTCCATAATTAACGGCGATGACTCGGGGAAATCTTCAGCCGACAATCGCTTGACCAATCTTGCGGCACGATGTAGCGTGTCAACCGCTAACTGCTTTCCTTGTTTCTGCAGAAAGGAGACCACATTACCGTGCACAAAACCGCCGGTCGAATCAAGCACCACCTTCAAGACCGGTGCATAACCCCTCTCGTCAGCAAGGTTGAACCCCCATGTGCAAAAATTACCGAGGCTATAGGCGATGAGTCTATCTTCGTAAAGCTCGATTGCGCGCGGTACATGTGGCCCATGTCCCCATACCAGATCGGCGCCACTATCAATGACTGCCCTGGCAAACTCCACTACGTTGCCGCGCGGCTGACCCAGGAAGTACTCAAATGTATCACGGGTATGAAGAGCCCCAATACCCTCGCGGCCACCGTGAAATGAGACAATGACAATTTCATTATGCCTTGCCAGATGGGACACTTTCGTTTGGGCATGTTCGATATCAAAAATGAGCTCAGTTCCTGGTGATGTCGCAAAACATGCAATCGCAACCCGCATGCCGTTGATTTCAAATTCACCCACCTTCCCGTTCGGACCGCCATATTCAATACCATAATCGGTTAAGGTCTTCATCGTAGAAGTAATTCCCTGGCTGCCAAAATCGTTCAGGTGATTATTCGCGAGATTGAAGAAATCAAAACCAGCATCGGCGAGGTGCTGCGCGAATGAGGGTGGCGTCCTAAACGCATAGACCTTCCCTTTCGCCGTCTTCTTGGCACAGACGCCTCCTTCAAGCAGTACGCCCTCAAGATTACCCAGTGTAAGGTCTCCCGAAGAGAGAAAATGAGCAACATTCCTGTATAAACCTTCACCTCGATCTTGCGGCAGCATATTCGCGGGATAGTCTGAACCCATCATTATGTCGCCCACCGCGATTATGGTAATCGAACCAGCACCGGCAAGTGAAAAGAATACCGTCAGTATTACAATCGTGAGGAGTGGGTTTTTGCTAATCAAAAATTATGCTTGAGGTATTGATATACTTATACGGGTTAATCTTCATCCCTGACACACGAACTTCATAATGGAGGTGAGGTGATATCGAACGACCGGTCGACCCAACCCGGGCAATGGCCTGACCGCGCTTCACCAGTTCCCGCCGCTTAACAAGAATTCGTTGACAATGCGCATATGCTGTTTTGAAGCCAAATCCATGATCAACTACGACAGTCCAGCCATAACCGCCTACCCAGCCCGTAAAATCGACCACGCCGTCGGCGGTCGCAAGGATTATTGTGCCCCTGGGTGCGCCAATGTCTATACCCCAGTGCATACGTATGTCTCCAGCAATCGGGTCGACACGATAACCGTATCCTGAGCATATCCTTCGGCCCGGTACGGGATGAATCGACGGCATGTGTGACCAAAGATATTCACTTTCCTCGATCTGAGTTTGAATCTCGCGCAGACTTGTCTGACGCAAGTAGTATTTCCCCTTCAATACATCTATCGACTCGTGGATTTCATTTATCGTACGCTCCAAGTTCTTGTTCATGATATGTGGTGACCGCTCGACCTGTTTGCCTCCGATACCCATTGACCAGATGTCAGGATGTATATGCGCCATTTGCCAGTATGTCCGCTCCCGGTTATCCTGGCCCACATGCTCATCAAATAACATGCGTGCACGCTTAAGCGACATACTCAGCGAATCCAATTTTGTAACCAGGTTTCTATTTTCACGCTCAACTTTTGTTCGGCGTATCCTCACGAACGTGCGGTGTGTGCTATTGACCGATAAGGCAATTGCCGATATGGTCAAAAAGAGGAGCATCCCCACACTTATAAGAATCACGGGCAACGGGAATCTGAAGTTCTTCAGAAAGTTGCGTTTTTTCGATATTAAGATGATTTCGACCTGGTTTTTCATTGTGTGATTATACGCAGATTTCTAGAATTGTCAAGAACTTACTGCAAATGCCCTCCCCCTTAACTGCCTATTTCCTGGTAAATTCTACGATTTACCGAGGATTAAACGTCATCGCTGGTTGACAAATCGACCCTTACTGCTATAATAGGGTCATGCAAGGACCGAGTCATGTGGCAGTAATCATGGATGGTAATGGACGCTGGGCGAGGAAACGTGGCTTACCCAGAGTCATTGGCCACCGCCAAGGAGTAGAATCACTAAGGGCTATGGTCAAAACGTCAAACCGCATTGGTGTCAAATATCTCACGCTGTATACTTTTTCAACCGAAAATTGGCAGCGGCCAAAAGATGAAGTAGACACGCTAATGAAAATGCTCGAGGAGATGCTCGCCAAAGAAACTCCTGAACTCCATAAGAGCAAGGTAAGAATCAATGCCATTGGACGCTTGGATGAACTGCACGAAAACGCCCGCCGTGCCTTGAGAGAATCTCTGGAATTAACGGCAGCGAACTCTGGTCTTGTAATGACACTCTGCCTGAACTACGGAAGCCGCAGTGAAATCGTTGATGCGATAAAGAAGGTTATCGAAAAAGAAAGAGAAAAACGCATCGACCTGGAGAATTTTGACGAGAAGCAGTTCACAGAATACTTGTATGACCCGACACTACCCGAACCAGACCTCTTGATACGTACCGGTGCCAAAAGCCGTGAGCGAATCTCGAATTTCCTGCTCTGGCAAATTGCATACACCGAAGTGTATTTTACAGAAATACTATGGCCTGATTTTCGCGAAAAAGAATATCTCGAGGCAATCGATTCTTTCAAAACAAGGGAGCGTCTTTTTGGCCGCGTCTAGAGAACTCAAAATAAGAACACTAACCGGAACAATTTTAGTAGTATCATTCATTCTATTCCTGTGGATTGACCATATTCTCCTGCCGATATTCATGCTTGCCTTCGCAACATTCGCCAGTAATGAATACTTTCGCTTCTGGCACCGCAAAGACATTTATCCTCATACCCTTGCCGTACTATTGCCTATTTACTCACTCACCCTCCTCACCTATTTTGAAACGCCGCTCCTGGTGCCCAGCTTTGTACTCCTTATTTTCATTTGTGTATTATCGATAGTACGTTTCCCTGGAGCGCGGCGAACCCAGAATTTCCTGGCCGAAATGACCGCCGGGTTTTTCGGCATCGCATACCTCTCAATTCTACCAATCTCGCTTATTCTTTTGCGAAAGACCGGTTTCTGGATATGCCTCATGCCTCTCGTGCTCACCTGGTTGTATGACACTTTTGCATATTTCATAGGCAGCAGCATCGGAAAACACCCACTAGCCCCGAAGCTCAGCCCTAAGAAAACCTGGGAAGGAACCGTACTCGCCATCCCCCCGACATTGCTGTTTACCTTTTTATTGAGCAAACTGTGGTACCCGGCTTTTAGTCTATTGGACTGTGCCCTCATTTCCCTGGGCATCGGTATCCTCGGCACCATGGGCGATCTGTTTGAATCCGGTATGAAACGCGAGGCCGGACTCAAGGACGCATCTGGGGTATTCCCAGGCCACGGCGGTTTTCTTGACCGCATCGATTCACTAATATTCACCGTACCCTTCTTCTATTTATACTTGATGCTCAGCACATGACCGAAAAAACACCGCTTGCCGACCGCATGCGTCCCGGGAATTTCGAGGAGATACTCGGTCAGGATCACCTGCTCGGCAGCGGCCGCTCAATACAACGACAGATCGAGGAAGGACGACTGTTTTCGATGGTGCTTTTCGGACCACCGGGTAGCGGCAAGACTACTATAGCGCGGCTCCTGGCGAGGAAGTTCGCCGC
>DAOVAN010000097.1 GCA_030671005.1 Caldifarciminota bacterium | reverse complement strand
CTTTACCAGTACGAGATGCGTTTGCGCGAAGAACTTCCGAAGGAAAAGCTGCGTTCGATAATTTCAACCATGGGCTGGATGTCCCCGTTTGAAGATAGTGTCGCCATGTATGGACAAACCGTGAAGTATGGTCTTTCACTCTTGAACCTGCAGATCAATCGCCTGCGCGGAATGGTGAGCGTCACCGATGAAGAGGTGAGTGATTATTTCAAGGAGAACAAAAATGAATTCAAGACTCCGGAATTGAAGGTTCTCAAATATGTATTCTTTGAGCGCAAACCCTCTTCTTACGATACCTCGGAGGCCAGGGAACGACTCGAGGATTTCATCATGCTGGTCGAGGAAGGCGAAGATTTCCTTCAGTTAGCCCGGGAGGTTTCTGACGATACGACCATTGAATATAGCTTCGGTAACGATAACGTGCTGAAACCCTATATGAAAGACGTGTACCGCGAACTGAGGAACGGAGAGGTCTCCGACATTGCGCGTGCGGCGCATGGTTTTGAGGTGATGAAGAGGGTGCGTTCAGGATTGATGTATGTTGTCAAGGCGGACATCGAGGTTTCGCGAACCACAGTCGGAGAGATTACGGATGAAATTATGTCTTTCATGGAAACGGGTGATGCTATTGGTTTCGATTCAGCGGCGGTTGATTTTGAATTGACCGTCCGTAGAACATTTCCCTTAGACAAAGAAAAACTCAATTTCCCGGTACGCAATGTTGATGGACTTGCTGATTTCTTGAAAGATGCGAAGAATAGCGACATCGGTGGACCCTTCAGCAGTCTGGGCGGGTATTATCTCTTCGCTCTGGACTCGATAATCCCCGGGACAGAGCCGTCACTGGAAGAGGCCTTTGCGCGGGTCAAGGCAGTGGTCGAGCGGGAAAAATTCGATGACGCACTGGTCAATCATCTCGGGGTACTACATAAGCAGCTCGCATCGGGGAAGGCCATGGAAACAATTGCCCAGGCCGATGCTATCGTCATATTCCAGAGCAACATAAGGGACCAAACCGTCTTTACGTTGCGTAACACTTATGGTGATAAATTCGCAGGCACGGTGGCCGCGTTGGAGCCCGGACAGATATCGAATCCGGTGATCATGCCCTATACCGGATATATCATTCGTTGCGACAGCAAGGATGAGGTGCCATTCGACTCCACGATGCTCAGCTTGTTACAGTGGAAACGGCAACTCAGACTTCAACAGATAACACAAAATATATTCACGCCTGAGGAAGTCATTGACCATCGTGACAAATTCTTTGAGTAGTTGGTGATTTCTTAAGCTTAAAGGAGCGGTTACTCGAAGATATAACCCAGCAATCCCTTGCCAATTGACACTTCAGGGATTGACTTGATGCGTATTTTGAAATCATAGCGCCACTCATCACCCAGTCGGTTGAAGTTCAGAACTGCTTCCCAGCAGTGGAGGTCGCGCGTGAGGCCGAAGCTGTAGTCAACGAGCTTTTTGTCTTTCCAATCATATCGCGCGGAGTACTTCAAAGTCCAGTGGCGGGTCGGTTTGATGTCCCCATTGAACCATGTCTGGTATGTCCCGCCACGCCGGTAGCTCTGGCCGACGCTGATCGAAAAGAAATCGAGGTTCATGGCGGTTGTGTTTGTGATGTTGTATGTGTAGTCTTGAGTATAGGGATCGATATTGCCGTCGATCTGCGTCGTGAATGTGGTGATGGGTTTGGGGAACGGATTATACGGTAGAGAAACAGAAAAGGACAATGATTGCCACGGTAGCGAGTCGTTCGTCAGATCGTAGGCTGTGCCCAAGAGAAAACGCATGATGTTGTGTTTTCTCGATTCCTCGCCGATCTTCGCCTCGAGGTCCTGGTTTAAGCCCAAAGTGATGCGGTTTGCATGAGCGTATGTCGGGATACCAGTGACTCTTGGGTATTGTCCGAAATCAAAATCTGGAGTATATGTGTAGCTGAGCGAGGGCAGAATTTTATGCAGCATGCCATGAATTCCCAGTCCATTAATATTGAAAGCCCGGAAGAAGTTGGTACTCGCCGAAACGATAAATGAATAGCCGAACCGTGCCGGCCATCTGGTACCGACCGTGTCTTCGTCAAATGCAGCAAGATCGAGATCGAATTGCGGGGATAGTGTGAACAGGTCCAGGATGTTCCTCTGTCCGGACGGCGTGGCATGGAGATTAGCGCCAATCACTTCACTCGTGCTGTCGGGGGCGTCGAAGCGGTCCCGGCTCAGGTGCCCTGATACAGAATAGTTGATGAGTGAAAAGAACATGCTCGATGGACCGGTAAAAGAGTAGTAGGGCAATTTCTCGGTTATCGTTGAATCCGTGAAGTTCTGTTTACGTTCGAAGGCAAGGTTGTTTGAGTAGCCAGCGATGTTGCGGCTAATCGTGGCGCTCGAGACTATTTCTTGCTCGAGCCATATTGCGGTAGTCTCTGCATAGTCTTGGCGGTAACTGTTATCACTCACATACTTGATGTCGCATTTGAAGCTCGAGCCGAAAAGGAAGAGTTCCGAATTATTACGCGCCTCGATACTGTACCTCACCTTCTCGAGTTCACTGTCATCGATGTACGAAGCGTATAGCTTGCCCTTCGAGAAGGGTGCATAATCCCATACACCCTCGATATGTGGCATGATGCCTTTTTTCTCCATCGCGTCGACCTGAAGCGTGACGTCGGCATAATCGTTAAGAACGAAATAATAGGCGAAATCTCTAACATACTTGCCCCAGCTGCTTGAGTTTCCAATACGGAAAGGGAGCAGGCCCGATTTCCTGCGCGTAGAAATCGGTACGAACCAGAAGGGCGCTCCGAGGACCGGCACGTCATAGATATATAGATAGAGGGGTTGCGCGAGAATCATGTCGCCGAGATAGACCTTCATCTTGGGCGAATAAAAATAATAGTGAGGCGGTGAATCGCTACAGGTCGTGTATCTACCCCCGTAGCTATTGATTGTGTTTTCATCGATCAGATATATCTCTTTGCCTTGAATGAAACCGTGCTCTATCTGGGTTTTCCCCTGCCTCATTAATGCTTTTTTGTTGGTCAGGTTGTACGTGAGGTGGTTACCTATTATTGAATCTTCAAGCTGGCGTAAATCGCATAAGCCAAATGCCTCGAGATAATTTGTCTCGATGTAATAGTAGGCACTGTCTGATATTAGTATGATGTCCTTGTAGGTGATGACCGACGAGTCTTTCAATAGAATGACAGATTTTCCCAAGTCGTAGGTTATGTGATTTGCCTGGTACCGTACAACGTTTGCGGTGTCGCTTAGAGTAGTATCCTGCAGCAACCCCAAGCAGAGAAACAAAATCATTCTTTGAGTATTTCTTTGTAGCTATCCAGCACCACTTTATAGTACTTCAGCGCCCTTTCTTCGTCTCCCAAAGACCGGTACACATCGGCTAATCCTTCATTCAGCGCGACTACGATCTCGAGGTCGGCGGCATCGCGCTGGCGTTGACACAATTCAAGCGCGTGATTGTAGTATTCGATGCCCGACTCATATCCGCCCTTGCGGACTGCCTGGCGGGCAGACATCATCATGTATTCTATCGCCTTTTTGAAATTCTGGCCCTCTCGATAGTGGAATGCAGCGTGCTCTTCGTGTCCGGCGAGCCGGCTGTAATAGTCGGCCAGACGGAGGTGCAGGTCTTCTCTGTTTGACGCCAGGTCATATAATTCGTCATGTAGTATCGGATTCACAAATATGTAGTAATCAAGCTGCTTGTTCAAATATCCTAATCTCACAAAATGTTCGAATAGGTCGATGTTTTTCTCTTCAAGGGGAAATTCGTCAGGGTGTATCTTTATGCCGGCTACAGAAAGATTTGAGATGAAATCCTTTTTTTCATCCAGGTGCTCTAAGCGTCTTTTGATTATTGTCTTCGCGTCATGGTACGAGAGGGCGAAGCCGGCGATGGATGTTTCACCCCCATATTGTTTGTACAGGTAGGCGATTCTTTCTTCATTATATAATGCTATATATTGTGCGACATGGAAGGGCGTGGTCGGCGGAAGGGCCATGCTCTCGCCGATCGTCTCTTCGACGAGTGCTGATAATTCCTTCTTTGCGATTTCCTTCAGCTCAAATTCATGTAGTCCTGAGAGGTTGATCTGTGACAGATAGGAAGAGAAAATGAAGCAGACGTCTTCTTCGGCGAGTTTTACCATCAGATGTTGCATGAAGGTATTCGATGAAGCATCCATGTTTTCTGCATCTTCGATAATCAAGGCAACTGATCTGTTCCAGGATATCCTTTTGAGAATTTCCGCGACGGTATCGGTCAAGACCTGTACCCTTGTCTTCAGTTCCAGTTTTTCCAGAATAGATTCCTCATCACTTAGAGTCAGGAAGTCGAGTATGGTCAGGTAGGAAGTTCCGATATCGACGATACCGATCTCTTTCAATTTTGTCTCGATCGCCTTCTGTTTTTCCTCGATTGGTTGTGTGCTGTTAATCTCTAGCATTTGCATAACCAGTTCGTTGATCGGCTGCAATGTGATACCCCGGATATATGATGGACAGGTCGTTCGGTAGATGGTCTTTTTGCCTTGCCAGTGGTCCAGTAGCTCATCGAAGAAAACCGTCTTGCCGCCGCCGGTGGGACAAACAACAAGAAGCGCTTTGGAAACACTCAGATGGTATTCGAGAGATTCAACCTGGCCTTTGCGTGAGATATGGGGTGAGCGGGATATCTGCTCGGGCGGCTTCATTTCCGTTAAGGCTTTTTCCAATCGGCTGACGAGGATTTCGTTTGCCATTCCTTCAATCGTGAGCATGCCCAGGGTCGTTACCTGGAAATCCTCAATAATCTTTTTTTCGATGTCTTCTGATACCAGCATCTCACCTTGCTCTGCGATCTTTGAGAGTCCTCTGGCCAGGGCTGCATGTTGCGAAAAACCGAAATGTGCGCTGGGATATGTTTCTCTGATCTGCAACAGGCAGGTTATTATGTTCAGCTCTTTGCTGTATCCAACGACCAAGTCTTTTTCTCCTGACTCTATGCGCCCTCTGAATGTGTTTAGCGTGTTGGCGATGTCAGAAAATTGCGCCTTTGTCAGTTTTTGGATATTGATACCAAAATAGAAATTCATAGCATCGATCCATTCATGTACGGAACCTAAATGGTTTTGCCAGCAGGGTTTTCAGCGGGTGGAAATGGAATTCGTTCTTATTACTCGTTGTCACGATTACGATGTCGGGTGCAAACTCGGCGTATACTTGCAGGCAGGCACCGCACGGCAGGATAGAGTCCACCTGCGGTGAATGTACGAGCAGCAACAGGAATTTCTTTTCACCTTGTGAGATCGCGTTGAATAGCGCTACTCTTTCCGCGCACATCGTCAGCGAATAGGAGCTGTTTTCGATATTGCAACCGGTGTAGATACGGCCACTGGCGCAATAGAGCGCCGCGGCCACCGAGATGTTGGAGTATGGAGCATATGTGTTCTTTAGCGTCCTCTTCACGCTATTCATCATTTCCTTTGATATCTTCTTATGCGCTGCAGCTTTTGAGGAAGTCCTCGCCATGTCTAATCCCCTCGATATCAAAATATCGGGCCGTTGTTTTTGCAAGATCGGCGAATGTCTTTCTGGTTCCCAGGTCTTTACCCATCACCCCGTTGCGATAGGCAAGAATCGGCACATGCTCCCTTGAATGATCAGTGGATGGGGTCGTCGGGTCATTGCCATGGTCAGCGGTGATGAATATCAAGTCGCCGTCACTGGCTTGGCTGACGATCCGGCCGAGCCCCTTGTCCATTTCGATTAGACCGTTCTTGAAACCTTCAATATCATTACGATGGCCCCAATCCATATCAAACTGCACGAAGTTGGCAACGATCAGCGCACGTTCTTTTTCTTCCATTACTCTCAATACGAGATCAATACACTCCAGGTTGTTCACTGAGTGATACGATTCGTCGAATCCGCGATGGCTGAAGAGGTCATCGACCTTGCCGATGACCGTAACCTTGATGCCGTTCTTCTGTGCAATATCCAGCAAGGTTGGCTCGGGTGGTGCGAGAGAGAAGTCGCGCCGGTCCTTCGTGCGATAGAAATTGGGCGCGGTGCCGGCAAACGGCCGGGCAATGACGCGGGCGACGCGATGTTCGCCCTGCATTATGGCGCGCGCGATTTTGCAGAATGAATATAATTCTTCGATGCTGAAAACATCGGTGTGGCAGGCGATCTGAAATACACTGTCGGCCGATGTGTAAACGATCGGTCTCTTTTCTTTGAAATGGGTTTCACCCATTCGTCTGATTATCTCGGTGCCGGAGGCGGCTTTGTTGCCGAGA
>DAOVAN010000162.1 GCA_030671005.1 Caldifarciminota bacterium | reverse complement strand
GCAGTCATTCACATTCGATAGCAAGACCGCATAAGAAAAAAGGGGTGATCAGTCGCGATCACCCCTTTTTTAGTTGTTTGTCAATATTGGTTAGTTAGGAATAGGTCTCCCCAGCTTATTGTACATTGTATGTCAAAGCGGCGGGTTTTGCAGCCCATAGTTTCTTAGCCGCGGTGATTCGTCTCGTGTATAGATGGTAGTATTTGGTATTGCGTCCGGCATAGTAATATCCCAATCCTCTTTGTTCACCCAGGCGTTCGATACATTCCTTCAGGAAGACTACACCGATCTGAATGTTCTTTTCAATATCATAGAAATCTTTATTGCCGTCAATCCATAGTCCCAGGCTCCTGCCTACGTATCTCCCTGTGATCGGCATTACCTGCATGAGGCCAATGGCACCCGCGTCACTGTAAGCCCTTGGGTTGAATTCAGACTCGACTTTTATTACGGCGAGAATCAGTTCTGGTCGTAGATCATACTGCAAGCTGTTTTCATAGACTGCTGATAGAATGCGTTTGGCAATGACTTCAGATCCAGTATAGGTGTTGACTGCGGGCAAGTAATCCTCGATGAATTGTGCTTTTGCCTCATATTTCGAGATCAGCAGATCCACCATATCCATCCTTTCCTGGACATTGCGACGCAGGGCAGTCATCTGCCATGATAACAATGCAATAACAACTATTGCAGCACCTATTGCAATCATTGTTATGATTCTTTTCATCTTTTTTCTCCTCCTCACTCTCTTCGTTCACAAAATTTCATTAAACGTTCAACTGATATTAAAAAGAACACCGAACTCAAGTCTCGGTGTTCACCTATCATCTGCACTCATGTCTTTTCAATATCTACTGTTATGACACCCATTGGTCGCCAGGCGTTTATTGGTACATGCACTGCGGGAACGGCATTTCTCCACCACGCAATGGGAGCAATCCCGGGGATTTACGGGCAGAAAGTCCCTCACGCAGTATAATGGTCTATATTACGTGTGTTTTCACCATGTTTACAAAATAGCATATCAGCATATGATGTGATTTGCCAAAAACACTTGCCTTTTCTATAGAAATGTTGTAAATTTCGCTAAATTCAATTAAGACTCAAGTATTATAAAGGAGATATATGATAGCAAAAGTCAAAGCTGAAGAACAGTGATTGACCGGTCCAGCTCAGTCGATCTTGTGTAATTCCTTGCCGAGTTTTCTTTCGAGCGATTCGATTTTCGCCTTGATGCGCCCTGCTTTTCCCTCACGGTAGTCTATCTTGATGGCGATGGAGATTCTAGAGCATTCTTCTTGTATTTTTTCAAACCCCCGTTTTAGAACAGACATCACTTCATCCCAGGTTTTGCTTTCGATTATCGTACCCATTGGCGTAATGACATAGGGAAGGCCTGATTCGTCAACTATATCTACCACTTTAGCTACATGTTTGCTCACGCTTTCGCCTTCGCCAAGGGGTGTCATGGATACTAGCGTCATAAAACTCATCATGCACCTCTTTCATCTGTGTCATCAGCAAACCAGAGACGCTTGCCTTTGTGAATCCAATCTTCAATGCCCATCTCGCGGATTGCGCGCAAGTTTTTGATACAAGACTCTCCGTGCAGGACTGATAACGATTTTAATTTGTCGCAGCTCTCGAAGTCGCTGCATTCGTGACAAGCACAGAACCCTTTTTTAAAACAGCACTTCCGTATTTCACATGACGTCTCACCCGCTGCTTCGGCGATCTCTCCGCTGTAACCAGCGCAGTCGCCACAATACAATCCACAGCGTGCAAGTAGTTCTTTTATGTTGTTCATGGATAATTCTATGCAAAGTGTCAGGTGAATCAAGTGACGTAATTCCTATCTTCAATCCCTCAATCCGAGAATTACCAGAATGACAGAGTGATGGAATAACGAGCCACGGTTAACATAATGGTTTGGCTGGTATTCTGGTAATTACCAGAATACCAGAATTGGTATCTGTAGCTGTCCCTATTTTCGCAGAATTACTTTATCTGACTCGTCATGTTCTTCGGCCTGAAGCCGGCAGAAGTATATTCCAGCACCTAGAAGCCGGCCCTGATTGTCTCTACCATCCCATGAGACGTGCTTCAGCCCGGGCCCTTCTGTCTTGTGCACGAGGATCTTTACCTGCTGGCCCAGAATGTTGTATATTTTCAATGTCACTTCAGAGGGCTCAGTTAGGTAGTACTGGAATGCGGTTGCCGATTTGGCGGGATTCGGGTAGCACTGGAAAGATAGGCACGTAGCCTGCTTCCGTCCGGTGCTACTGATCGAGGTTTGAGGATTGTATATTCTTTCTTCGTACGATAACTGAGCGTTGTATGTTTCAACATCCGTTCTTATCTGAACCCAATAATAATCATTGGGCGTGGTAATGGTAGTGGCCGCACTGAGCGGCAGCCACTCATTCCATTCAACGACACCAACGTTATCAAACCACGTATAACCGTCGCCGGTTTGTGGTCCTTCACTTCTTAGCCAGACGTCAATGAAATTAGTTCCGTTGGCGGGTATGAAATTCTTGTAGTAGAATGCCCAATCGTTTGTTCCCGTGATTTCGCCAGTCGTCTCTGAACCGAGGGAATAGCCACTCGTTCTCGACTGGTAGAATCTGATCCTTACCTCTGCATTGTTACCATTATCTGTTTTAATATATCCACATAAAGTGTAACCAGCTGTATCGGCTGGACATGGCAAACGGTTTTCAAAATGGGTGGCTAGTGTGACGTTCTGTTGTGAGCGGAAATGGCATAGGGACCTCGTCCCCGCGTAAAAAATACTATCGTCGTAGAATTCGTCCGGGTGATCAATCAGCCACATTGTGCAACCCTCATCTTCAAAATTGCCAAACCAGACCATTTCCCTGCCGATACGGAATTGCCAGTTTCCGTACGGATTTATTGAGAGGATCGAAGAGATATTTCCTTCTCTTCTCAGGTGTAGCGGGTTAGATGTCCAAAAGCCATTTTCTTCAATCAGCTGCAGTGAATCATTGTATATTTCTGTTGTCGATGTCAGACTGAGTGTATCTAATATAACCTGGGCAGTCACACTGTCGCGGTCAACGATCAGATATGTATCCATGTCTTTTGTACGTCGTACGAGATAATCCAGGATGTAGAGACCAAGTTCGCCTTGAGCTCTCATCGGGATATAATCATCAACATATACAGGCACTACCTCATGATCGTAGAATCCGGTTTCATCTATTTTTGAGTTGAGGATCATAGACGGATAAGTTTCCGGGTAGTTTAGGTCAAAAGTAAAATCACCAAGGGAATGAGCAATGAGTTTTCCGTTGTAGACCTCTAGTCCTTGCAGGACATGCACGTGATGGCAAATAACTAAATCAGCGCCTTGGTCGATTGCATGACGTCGGTCCGCGATGTCGCTTCGTGTGGGTACCAACAAATATGGTGAATACATTTCATCTTCATCGTAGTCTTCGTGATTTCTGTTCGTAAAAG
>DAOVAN010000091.1 GCA_030671005.1 Caldifarciminota bacterium | reverse complement strand
TTCTATCTCTGTAATCATTTTGCGAAGCGAACGAAAGGAGTGAAGCAATGGAGTTTTATGAGGTCATCAAAAAAAGAAAAAGTGTCAGAAAATATAAGACAGATCCGATACCCGATGAGGTTTTGAACCGCATATTAGATGCTGGTCGTATTGCTCCTTCGGCAAAGAATATACAACCCTGGCATTTTGTTGTCATCCGCGAGCCAGAGATGAAGAAAAAAGTCGCTGAGGCATGCCGCAATCAATTCTTCATTGCTGATGCGGGTGCTATTATCTGCGGTTGTGCGTTGGAAAAGATTGCCTGGGGCCGCATGGGTAACTACATGGCCGCCTGGCCACATGATCTGTCGATTGCGCTCGAACACATGATTCTCGCCGCAACCAACGAGGGTCTTGGAACCTGCTGGATCGGAGCATTTGACGAAGGAATGGTAAAAGATGTCCTGGGAATACCCGATGGCGTGCGGGTTGTTGCCCTAACACCGGTTGGCGTTCCGGCAGAAGAAGCGAAGGATCGAGGAAGACTCAACTTGGAGGATATAGTCTCACATGATAAGTTTGAGACGAAGCGCGACACTGAAAGGAAATGACAAGGAGATATGGAGACGGGGAGACAAAGAGATAAAATCACACCTCCGTTGAAGACACATGCCTAGGCTAAGTCATTGTGTCATCATGTAATTAAGTCAATACGTTACTGGATTATAGGAAAAAGTTAGAAGTTGTAGCGCGTTATTGAAGTAGCTACGCCGGTTTTTTCATCGAAGTCAATTATTACACAATTGGCAACAATGTTGTTCTTTGCCGGAACAAATCTTCGCGGTATTGACAACACAAAGTGGTCAATTATCTCCTCTTTTCTGTTACCAATTATTGAATCTGAAGAGCCGACCATTCCCACATCTGTAATATAGGCGGTCTTGCCATTGATGATCTGCTCATCAGCGGTTTGAACATGAGTGTGGGTACCAATAATACCCGTCACGGTGCCTGCAAGATACATTGCCAAAGCACGCTTCTCACTCGTCGCTTCGGCATGAATATCAACAAAGATATTCTTGGTTTCTTCACGCATTTCCCCGGCGATTTTCTTGCCGACCCTGAACGGATCATCGAGAGACTTCATGAACACACGTCCCTGAAGATTAATCACACCGATCTTCACGTCATTTTTCTCGTAGATGAAATGTCCACGACCTTCCACACCTTCAGGGAAATTGGCTGGCCGCAACAGACGGGTCTCCTCGTCCAAATAACCAACAATTTCCTTATGCTTCCACACATGATTCCCAGTGGTGATACAGTCGACCTCTGCCTTGAACATCTCTTTTGCGGTATTTGCGGTGATACCGATACCACCGGCAAGGTTTTCGCCCTGCACAATGGTGAAAGAAATATCTTCCTTCTCGATAACACCTGGAAGATGTGTCCTTATCTTTTCGCGACCAGGGCTACCAAACACATCACCTATGAACAAAATTCTCATTTTGTTCGATTACGGTGATGAAAACACTTGATTACAGTGATTGTATGAAAAAAACATAGTAGTATTTTAAGGATGTTTACAGAACCCCGGCTAATACGTCGATATACCTGTCAATATCTTCTTTTGTTCTTTTCTCGGTGACGGCGATCAGGAATTGGTTTTGGAGTTTTTCATCAAACATGGACAAAGGTACACCGCCAAACACTTTCACTTCAAGAAGGGCATCCAGGATTTCTTTTGCCGGTTTATCTGTCTCCACTAAGAATTCCTTGAAGAATTCCTGCTCATACGCAGGTCTAATACCCTTCAATTCTTTCAACCGGTCCCGTAGGTAATGACTCTTGGACAGACACAGATTGCCCACATCTATGATCCCTTGCTTGCCGAGAGTACACAGATAAATCAATGCAGATAAAGCCAGCAACGCTTCATTCGTGCAGATATTCGAAGTGGCTTTTTCCCGGCGAATATGCTGTTCACGTGTCTGTAGCGTAAGTACAAATCCGCGTTTACCATCAATGTCCGTTGTCTCGCCGACTATCCTTCCAGGCATATATCGAACGAAATCTTTCTTCGATGCAAAGATCCCTAACAACGGCCCGCCAAAGCCCTGAGGAACGCCTAGCGCCTGGCCCTCACCCACCACAATGTCAGCCTTGTACTCACCGGGTGGCTTGACAATACCCAAAGAAATCGGATCAACCACAACAATCAGCAACGCCTCTTTCTCGTGCACAATTTGCTCGATCTCCACCATTTGCTCGAGATACCCGTAGAAATTGGGCTGCTGAATGCAGACACAACTCGTCTCGTTGTCGACCAGGTCTTTCAAAGCACTCACATCAGTCACACCATTTTTCGCCGGGCATTGGACAATCTCCACTCCGCATTCGTGAGTATAGGTCTTCGTAATCCTCTGGTAAAACGGGTGAATCAAATCAGCCAGGATTACTTTGCTTTTCCCTCTTATTGTGTTGGCCATGTGCACTGCTTCAGCAAGTCCCGAACCCGCGTCGTACATTGATGCGTTGGACACATCCATGCCAGTGAGATCGCAGATTACACTTTGATATTCAAAAATCGTCTGCAACGTGCCCTGTGATACCTCGGCTTGATACGGTGTATACGCGGTATAGAACTCGCTACGTGAAATCAGACTGTCAATGATTGCTGGAATGTAGTGATCATAAACTCCCGCACCCATAAAGGACAGGTGTTCATCAGTGTTGACGTTCTTGCCTGCGAGGCCGCTTAGGATCTTCCTGACTTCATTTTCACTTACTGCTGCGGGCATCGCGATTTCGCCCTGATATTGCAGATCCTTGGGAATTATCTGATCAATCAATTCTTCAAATGTTGAAACTCCAATTCGGGAAAGTATTTCTTTTTCGTCTTGCGGAGTAAGTGGCAGGTAATGCATTACTTTTTCTCGATCAGCTCCTTATATTGCTCGGGAGAAAGAAGATTTTCAACTTCCTTTGCATCTTCGATCTTAAGCTTGTACAACCATCCTTCGCCATACGGATCCTTGTTGACCAATGCGGGATCTGAAGCCACGTTTCCGTTCACCTCGATTATTTCGCCGCCCAAGCCAGCATAAATGTCGGTCACTGCCTTCACGGCTTCAATTGTTCCAATCGCATCACCGGCTTTGGCTTTTCTTCCAATCGAAGGCAATTCAACCATAACGATATCCGACAACTCGGATTGCGCATAATCAGTGATTCCCTCAACGGCAACATCACCTTCTATTTTTATCCACTCGTGTTCTTTTGTATATTTTACACCATCGATAACATTAGCCATCTTGCCTCCTTTCTTTAGCTACGCTAAACGTAGACTCACACAGACATTACACGGATGCAAACGGATGAATATCTAAGTCCAGAAGTGCCCGTGACATATTACCTATGGCTTCCGTGTTTGTAAAATGGACCTTTGATAATTTCAACCTCAATGGGTTCCTTACTCATGACCTTCAACTTATTACCCACTTTTGCATGAACTAGACTGACGTAGCCCATGCTAATACCTTTCTTCAAGGAAGGCGCAAAGGTGCCCGACGTTACAAATCCAACTTTCTCATCACCCGCGAGTATCTCCTGGTGCTGTCGGGGAATGCCTTTGCTCAACGCCTCCAAACCGACCAATTTTCGCTGTATGCCGCGCTGCTTGATTGTGAGTAAAGATTCCTTGCCGATGAATTCCTCTTTGTCCAGTTTCACTACCCACCCAAGCCCTGCTTCCAAGGGGTTAGTGGTTTTGTCGATATCGTTACCATAGAGACAATACCGCATCTCAAACCGAAGCGTATCTCTTGCACCAAGACCTATTGGTTTTATCCCGAATTCCTTACCTGCGCTGAAAACCATATCCCAGACATCAGCCGCATACTTCTTATCCAGATACAACTCAAAACCATCCTCACCTGTATAACCGGTGCGCGACAAAAGAACCGGAATGCCTTTCATGTTTGTTTCAGTAGTCCGGTAATATTCAAGGGTTACTAACTCGAAATCGAAGAGCTTCTGCATTACAAATTCAGCCTTTGGACCTTGAATTGCCAATTGTCCGATTTTATTACTGGTGTTTTCAATCTCAACATCGTATTTCTTGTTCTCAACGATCCACATGTAGTCCTTCTCTGTGTTGGCTGCATTGACAACCAACAGCATCCGGTCAGCTAGATTATATACCAACAAATCATCAACGATCCCGGCATCAGGGTATAGCATTGTCGTATATTGAATCTGATTAGAGGCTAGTTTTGCGGCATCATTGGTCGTAAGATAGTTCACAAATTTCGTTCTATCCTTACCCCTGATTTCAACCTCACCCATATGTGAGACATCAAAAACACCAACTGAATTGCGCACGGTATTGTGTTCGGGTATGATACCTTCAAATTGAACGGGCATTAAGAAATCGGCAAATTCAACTATTTTGCCTTTATTTTCCACGTGTTTGTCGTAAAATGGGGTCTTTCTTGGCACCACGTATTATACCTGAAAATCGCGCTAAGTCAACGCCTGATGCTTCGCATCATCGATGCCAGAGATGAACTAATAGATTACAGTGATGGTAACTACTAGCCGATACTACGTATTGTAGGTTAAAGTAAAACCGAAGGCATAGCCTTCGGTTCAATTCCATATTAACACACTTAACAATTCACGGAAATTGGAAATTTGGATGCGCCAAGCGTCAGCGAGAGACGCCGGTTTGTTTCCAGCATCTTAACCTCAACCTGTCGTCAATCTTTTTGGGATTTGCGAGATTCTATCTCGCTAATACTGTTGTTTTCTTTGCACTAGTTACTTTGTTGTGATATCGATATTCAAGATAGACAATGTACATGCCTATGGGCATATTCCCATTGGATGATTTACCATCCCAATACAGGGTACCTTGCGCAACGGTCCACGGTTCATTATGGCAGATATTATGGATTCTTATGCCCCGTGTATCAAAAATACAGACCGTAAGCGTACCGCCTGCCTCAGGTAAACGGTAATCGATTTGAAGGCGGTCGTTTATGCCATCATTATTTGGTGAAAAAACCGCAGGAGAAAGAGCAAGTTCCCCGATTTCACCGACAACCTGCAAGGTCTTGAAAGCGAGATTATTCATTGGATTAAGATCATCAGGAAAATCTACTTCAAAACCAAGAACGTGGATACCCTGTGCAGGGCGTTCGTACGTGAAGCGCAATGAAACACTGTCCAGACTATTCACCCATACGCCATCGAGTTCAGCAAGTAATTCGTTCTGATTTATGCTACTGTCCTTGTTAATATCATCATAGATGATAAGACTATATTCATCCGTCTCTCTTAATCCAAGGTTTTTAACAACTATCTCGATCTCAACGTCATCGCCGGTTCTAGCGACTGCCGGAAACAGAAAAATGGATTGCTCATCAACTGCAAGATCGAATGCATTGGCTGTGCTGTTCTCTCTCCCCGGTGTGCATCCCGAGGTATCAATCGACGGGTGCCAGTTAGTAGCACTATCCGGCAACTCTAAATCAATTCTTTCCCATGAGATACCATCGCCTGGATCCGAAGGAAAGTAATCGAATGAGTCGTACGGGGTGCCAAATGACGTAGTGCAACCATCAATTTCCGAGAAGAGTATGAGCGGATCAGTGGTAGCAAGGCCATCGCCGATTGTCGTTTCATCCGTAGTAAGTATCAATGTTGATTCGGGTATGACATAGGGTTGCCAGTTACCCCCTGTAGTATCAGGCTTGCAATACTCGCGGTCGAGTATTAACGCATAGGTATATGGATAGAACAGTGCTGAGTTTATCCTCACGAATGGATATTTAATCAAGATCGAATCATTAAGCCACGGATAGACAGTGTCGGGCGGAGCATCAAAATCATAGATGAAGTAGGTAGATAGGTCTATAGTATCCGCGCTTTGATTGTATATCTCAACATATTCATTGCGGTCACCACAAGTTTGTTCGGAACCTCTGACATTGGACATTACTTCGGAAATAAGGACAGGAGATTCAGCGAGAAGAAAAAAAAGAATCAGCACGAATCATTATATTATGTCGCAGATTTGTGTCAACACAAAGCAGACGGTGTAGAATTTCAAGTTTAGATGTTTGAACATCCTAGATTCGAACTCCATTCTGCAGATATTTCATATCATTGTGAGTAAACAGATCTAAAATTACAATGTCAAATGATTAGGGAAATAGAGCGTTTGCATTTTGCTTGGGCATCTGGGGCTGTTTGGCAATATTGACAATCGTATGAAAAACTCTATAATATATTAGGGGGCGATCGGTTTCGACGAGGCAAATGAAATGATTGAGGGCATACCGAGGGTTCTAGTGACCTCGTTAATCCGGCTAGAAACGAAAAACATCCTGAAAACGGATACGCTCTAGCTGCATAATAATGCAGCTACGCCTCCCTGAGTGGCCAGCCCAGCTCGGGGCCCGGTGTCATATAGGGCTGAAACCCGTCAATTTATGCCTTTAGGATTGATGGGTTATCTTGAAAGGCTATCTCTTGCAGACCT